>NZ_NQYG01000022.1:77453-78032 GCF_002878485.1 Pseudomonas sp. AD21 | reverse complement strand
GCGAGCAGGCTCACTCCTACAGTTGGATCGGGTGCATCAGCAAGAGATTCGTTGGCTGTGAGGCCGTCATCGCGAGCAGGCTCACTCCTACAGTTGGATCGGGTGCATCAGCAAGAGATTGGTTGGCTGTGAGACCGTCATCGCGAGCAGGCTCACTCCTACAGTTGGATCGGGTGCATCAGCAAGAGATTCGTTGGCTGTGAGGCCGTCATCGCGAGCAGGCTCACTCCTACAGTTGGATCGGGTGCATCAGCAAGAGATTGGTTGGCTGTGAGACCGTCATCGCGAGCAGCCTCGCTCTTACAGTTGGATTGGGTGGAGTCAGTTGGGGGTTGGTTGGCTGTGAGGCCGTCTTCGCGAGCAGGCTCGCTCCCACAGTTTTTAATTTGCGTACAACCCAAGCGGCAAAGCCGCCCCACTCAACAGGATGAGCGCAAGCTCGGCTGCAGCTTTTGATCTTGATCCATGGGCGACGTCGGAAGGCTGAGTGGAGGGATTCATCCGGGGGGTGGGAGCGCAGCGACCGTTTGGCGCAGCCAAATGCATCGAGAGGAGGTGCAGCGAAGCAAACCGTAGGCG
>NZ_NQYG01000022.1:0-77286 GCF_002878485.1 Pseudomonas sp. AD21 | reverse complement strand
CCTGAGCCGGCGCCTTCGCGAGCAAGCCCGCTCCCACATTGGAACCCCATCGTCTACAAAATCGGGGGCAACAAAAAACCCGCAGACAGTCACTCATCTGCGGGTTTCCTGTTTCAGCAGCAAAAAGATCAGAAATCTTCCAGCCGCCACACTTCATAAGCCGGCGTCTCATAGGGATGGCTCAACTTAAGAGCCGCCACAACAGCCACGATCAACTCATCTGCCACCACAAGCTCAACCTTCCATTCCTCAACCCGCTCAACCTGCCCCGCCTCGCCAATAAACGGCTGACTGCCGTCCAAAGGCCGAAACTGACCAGACCCAAGCACCTGCCACGCACAGTGGTCATAGTCACCGATTCGCCCACCACCGGCAGCGAACACAGCGCCTTTGACCACCTCGACATGACTGTCAGGAACAAAAAAGCCGAGCTTGTACACAGGCCTTAGTTAACCCAGACGCGCGCGTTACGGAACATACGCATCCAAGGTGCGTCCTCGTTCCAGTCTTCCGAACGCCACGAGTTCTGCACCGCACGGAACACACGCTCCGGGTGCGGCATCATGATCGTCACACGGCCATCACGGCTGGTGAGACCGGTAATCCCGCGCGGCGAACCGTTCGGGTTGGCCGGGTAGGCTTCGGTGACCTTGCCATGGTTGTCGACGAAACGCATCGCGACGCAACCGGACAGATCGGCTTCCAGCAGTGCTTCTTCGCTGGAGAACTCGGCGTGACCTTCACCGTGAGCGATGGCGATCGGCATACGCGAACCGGCCATGCCCTGCAGGAAGATCGAGTTCGATTCCTGGATCTGCACCATCGCCACGCGCGCCTCGAACTGCTCGGAGCGGTTACGCACGAAGTGTGGCCAGAACTCGCTGCCCGGGATCAGCTCGTGCAGGTTGGACATCATCTGGCAACCGTTGCACACGCCGAGGGTGAAGCTGTCGTTACGCTCGAAGAAACCCTGGAACGCATCGCGGGCGCGGCTGTTGAACAGCGCCGACTTGGCCCAGCCTTCACCGGCGCCGAGGACGTCACCGTAGGAGAAACCACCGCAGGCCACCAGACCTTTGAACTCGTTCAGGTCGACGCGGCCGGCCAGAATGTCGCTCATGTGCACGTCGA
Organism: Pseudomonas sp. AD21; assembly: GCF_002878485.1. Taxonomy (NCBI): domain Bacteria; kingdom Pseudomonadati; phylum Pseudomonadota; class Gammaproteobacteria; order Pseudomonadales; family Pseudomonadaceae; genus Pseudomonas; species Pseudomonas sp. AD21. The sequence goes on along the minus strand of NZ_NQYG01000022.1, from coordinate 76,155 downwards.
TCGCGTTGAAACCGGCGCGGTCGAAGGCAGCGGCCATTTCCACTTGACCGTTGACGCCCTGCTCACGCAGCACGGCAACCTGTGGGCGAATGCCTTTCTTGATGTAAGGCGCGGCGATGTCCTGGTTGACGTCGTAGCTCAGCTTGACGCTCAGGCCCGGGTTGTCTTCTTCCAGCAGCACGTCGAACTCTTGCTCGGCGCAGTCGGCGTTGTCGCGCAGACGCTGAATCTGGTAGCTGGTTTCAGCCCAGGTACGTTGCAGCAGACGACGCTGGCCTTCGAACACGGTGTCACCGTTGAAGGTGATGTTGATCTGGCCGTTGTTCATTGGCTGACCGATCACCGACACGCAGTCGCCCAGACCGGCCGCGCTGAACTGCGCGAGGATATCTGGCGTGGCGTCCTGACGAACCTGGATCACGGCACCCAGTTCTTCGTTGAACAGGATCGCGGCGATTTCTGCCGAGGACTCGGCAACGCTGTCCAGGTTCAGGCTCAGACCGCAGTGGCCGGCGAAAGCCATTTCCACTACGGAAGTCAGCAGACCACCGTCGGAGCGGTCGTGGTACGCCAGCAGGTGACCGTCGGCGTTCAAGCCCTGGATCACGGCGAAGAAGGCTTTCAGGTCTTCGGCGTCATCGACGTCCGGCGCGTGCTTGCCGAGTTTGCCGTGGACCTGTGCAAGGATCGATGCGCCCATACGGTTCTGACCGCGACCGAGGTCGATCAGGATCAGGTCGGTGGTGCCCTTGTCCATGCGCAGTTCCGGAGTCAGGGTCTGACGGATGTCAGCCACTGGCGCGAAACCGGTCACGATCAGCGACATCGGCGAGGTCACGGTTTTTTCTTCGCCGTTGTCGTTCCAGCGGGTGGCCATGGACATCGAGTCCTTGCCCACCGGAATGGTGATGCCCAGCTCAGGGCACAGTTCCATACCGACCGCTTTCACGGTGTCGTACAGACGCGCGTCTTCGCCCGGGTGGCCGGCAGCCGACATCCAGTTCGCCGACAGTTTGATGTCGGAGATCTTGTTGATGCGCGACGCGGCAATGTTGGTCAGGGTTTCGCCGATGGCCATGCGGCCCGACGCCGGGGCGTCCAGCAATGCCAGCGGAGTACGCTCGCCCATCGCCATCGCTTCACCGGTGTAAACGTCGAAACTGGTCGCGGTGACGGCAACGTCAGCCACCGGAACCTGCCACGGGCCGACCATTTGGTCACGGGCCACGAGGCCGGTGATGGTGCGGTCGCCGATGGTGATCAGGAAGCTTTTGCTGGCCACGGCCGGGTGATGCAGAACGCGTTCGATGGACTCGGTGATGTCGAGGTTCGATGGATCGAAGTCATCGCCCAGCTCAGCTTCGCGAACCACCGAACGGTGCATGCGCGGGGCTTTGCCCAGCAACACTTCCAGTGGCATGTCCACCGGGTTGTTGCCGAAGTGGCTGTCGGTCACGGTCAGTTGCGGCTCGGCAGTTGCCTCGCCCACTACGGCAAACGGGCAGCGCTCGCGTTCGCAGATCGCCTGGAAGCGCTCGAAGTCAGCCGGGCCGACCGCCAGAACGTAACGTTCCTGGGATTCGTTGGACCAGATTTCGTGCGGGGCCATGCCCGGCTCGTCGTTTGGAATGTTGCGCAGTTCGAAACGGCCACCGCGGTCGCCGTCGTTGACCAGTTCCGGGAAGGCGTTGGACAGACCGCCCGCGCCGACGTCGTGGATGAAGCTGATCGGGTTTTTGTCACCCAGTTGCCAGCAACGGTCGATGACTTCCTGGCAGCGACGCTCCATTTCAGGGTTTTCGCGCTGTACGGAAGCGAAGTCCAGATCCGCCGAGCTGGTGCCGGTGGCCATCGAGGAAGCGGCACCGCCGCCCAGACCGATGAGCATCGCCGGGCCACCCAGTACGATCAGTTTGGAGCCGACGACGATTTCGCCTTTCTTGACGTGTTCTTCGCGGATGTTGCCCATGCCGCCAGCGAGCATGATCGGCTTGTGGTAACCGCGAACTTCGTCACCGTGCGGGGTGGTGATCGACTGTTCGAAGGTACGGAAGTAGCCAGTCAGGGCCGGGCGACCGAATTCGTTGTTGAACGCGGCGCCGCCAAGCGGGCCTTCGATCATGATGTCCAGCGCGGTAACGATGCGCTCAGGCTTGCCGTACGGCACTTCCCACGGCTGTTCGAAGCCCGGGATCTGCAGGTTGGACACGGTGAAGCCGGTCAGGCCGGCCTTTGGCTTGGCGCCACGACCGGTGGCACCTTCGTCGCGGATCTCGCCACCGGAACCGGTGGAAGCGCCCGGGAACGGAGCGATCGCGGTCGGGTGGTTGTGGGTTTCAACCTTCATCAGGATGTGCACCGGCTCCTGCACCGCACCGTACTGGCGGGTTTCAGGGTTCGGGAAGAAACGGCCGGCAACGTTGCCGACGATCACCGAGGCGTTGTCCTTATAAGCCGACAGAACGCCTTCGCTGTGCATCACGTAGGTGTTCTTGATCATGCCGAACAGGCTTTTTTCCTGGCTCTGGCCGTCGATATCCCAACTGGCGTTGAAGATCTTGTGGCGGCAGTGTTCGGAGTTGGCCTGGGCGAACATCATCAGTTCGATGTCGTGCGGGTTGCGCTTCAAGCCGTTGAAGGCGTCGACCAGATAGTCGATCTCGTCTTCGGCCAGGGCCAGGCCCAGCTCGGTGTTGGCCTTTTCCAGCGCAGCGCGACCGCCACCGAGGATGTCGATTGCAGTCAGCGGTTTCGGCTCGGCGTGGCTGAACAGACCGGCGGCCTGTTCCAGGTTGGCCAGCACGATCTGGGTCATGCGGTCATGCAGCACGTCAGCAATCTGCTGGGCTTCAGTTTCGCTGAACTGACCGGAGACGTAGAACGCGATACCGCGTTCCAGACGCTGGATCTTGCTCAGGCCGCAGTTGCGGGCGATGTCGCTGGCCTTGCTCGACCATGGCGAGATGGTGCCGAAACGCGGCAACACCAGAAACAGACGGCCGGTCGGCTCTTGAACCGGAACGCTTGGACCGTACTTCAGAAGGCGCGCAAGCACCTGCTGTTCGTCGCCGGTCAGGACGCCGGTGACTTCGGCGAAGTGAGCGAATTCAGCATACAGGCCACTGACAGCTGGAACCTTCTGGCTCAGTTGCTCAAGGAGTTTGCTGTGGCGAAAGGCAGAAAGGGCAGGAGCGCCGCGCAGGATCAACATCTTCGGGACAGCCTCGGGAAGGGGTGTGCTTTGAGGCCGTGCATTCTAGCCTAAACCGCCCTCAACATCACCCGAAACGCTACGCACGGTTGCACTCGGACATCAATCTGTGTTTCTGCCTTTGAAGTCAGATTTAACAGGGCAGAGAGACTGGCTTATTTTTACTGTAACAAAATGCCCTTGAACCCCATTCCTGCGGGGTTTCGGCCAGATTTTTGATCTCTAGCAGACAAGCCCTTCACTGTCGAGATATGGCGCCCGTGGCCGTTTGCGTATACTGCGCAGATGTTTTTCCCAACGGCTTTGCGTCCGCGGTACGCCAAATGGCTGATCGCAACCGGACTCTTCCTGATGCTCGGTGGCTGTGTTGATAAACCCAACACACTCGAGCGCGTAAAGGAGGACGGTGTGCTGCGGGTGATTACCCGTAACAGCCCCGCCACCTACTTTCAGGATCGCAGCGGTGAAACCGGCTTCGAATACGAGCTGGTGAAGCGCTTCGCCGACGATTTGGGGGTCGAGCTGAAAATCGAGACCGCCGACAACCTCGACGATCTGTTCAATCAGATTGGCAAGCCGAACGGCCCGGTACTGGCCGCGGCCGGTCTGGTCAGCAGTGAGGATCGCAAGAAGCAGGTGCGGTTCTCCCATTCTTACCTTGAAGTCACCCCGCAGATCATCTATCGCAACGGTCAGTCACGCCCCACCGATCCCGGCGATCTGGTCGGCAAAAAGATCATGGTGCTCAAGGGCAGCACCCACGCCGAACAGCTGGCAGAGCTGAAAAAGAAATTTCCCGGCATCGAGTACGAAGAATCCGACGCGGTGGAAGTGGTCGACCTGTTGCGCATGGTCGATGAAGGTCAGATCGACCTGACCCTGGTCGACTCCAACGAAGTGGCGATGAACCAGGTGTACTTCACCAACATCCGCGTGGCCTTCGACCTCGGCGATGCGCGCAGCCAGAGCTGGGCTGTTGGCCCGGGTGAAGACAACAGCCTGCTCAACGAGATCAACGCCTACCTCGACAAAGTGCAGAAGAACGGCACCCTGCAACGCTTGAAAGACCGCTACTACGGCCACGTCGATGTCCTCGGCTACATGGGCGCCACCACCTTCGCCCAGCACTTGCAGCAGCGCCTGCCCAAATACGAACAGCACTTCAAGACCTACGCCAAGAAAGAGAAGGTCGACTGGCGCCTGCTCGCGGCGATCGGCTATCAGGAATCGCTGTGGCAACCGGCGGTCACCTCGAAAACCGGTGTGCGCGGCCTGATGATGCTGACCCAGAACACCGCCCAGGCGATGGGCGTGTCAAACCGTCTCGACCCCAAGCAAAGCATCATGGGCGGCGCCAAGTACCTGGCCTATATGAAGGATCAGCTCGACGATTCGATTCAGGAACCAGACCGCACCTGGTTCGCGCTGGCCGCTTACAACGTCGGCAGCGGTCACCTCGATGACGCGCGCAAACTGGCGTCCCGCGAAGGCCTGAACCCGGACAAGTGGCTGGACGTGAAGAAGATGCTGCCACGCCTGTCGCAGAAGCAGTGGTACAGCAAGACCCGCTACGGCTACGCCCGGGGCGGCGAGCCGGTGCATTTTGTGGCGAACATCCGTCGCTACTACGACATCCTGACCTGGGTGACCCAGCCGCAGCTTGAAGGTGATCAGGTGGCCGAGGGCAACCTGCATGTGCCCGGTATCGACAAGTCAAAACCCACTCAAGAACCTGCCCCGCTCTAACAAACACCCCAAAAACAAATGTGGGAGCGAGCCTGCTCGCGAAGGCGTCGTGTCAGTCGATATCATGCTTGACTGATACACCGCCTTCGCGAGCAGGCTCGCTCCCACAGGGGTTATGCGTTGACCTTTAGCCTTTCAACGCGGCAGCCAGGATCAGCGCCTTCATTTCCGATACGGCAGACTTGAACCCGACGAACAACGCATGCGCCACCAGCGCGTGGCCGATGTTCAATTCGTTGATGCCCTTGATCGCCGCCACGGCTTCAACGTTGTGGTAGTGCAGGCCATGGCCGGCATTGACGATCAGGCCCTGCGCCAGACCAAACGCCACGCCGTCCGCCACACGCTTTAATTCTTCCGCGACTTCGGTCGGGGTCTCGGCATCGGCATAACGCCCGGTGTGCAGTTCGATCGCCGGCGCACCAACGCGCTTCGAGGCCGCAATCTGGCGTTCGTCGGCATCGATGAACAGCGACACTTCACTACCGATTTTCGACAGGCGCTCGACCGCTGCCTTGATGCGCTCCTCCTGCCCCGCCACATCCAGACCGCCTTCGGTGGTCAATTCCTGACGGGTTTCCGGCACCAGGCAGATGTGTGCCGGACGGATGCGCTCGGCGAACGCCATCATTTCTTCGGTGACGCCCATTTCAAAGTTCATGCGGGTCTGCAGCACGTCCTTGAGCAACAGCACATCGCGCTCCTGAATGTGCCGACGGTCTTCGCGCAGGTGCACGGTGATGCCGTCGGCACCCGCCTCTTCCGCGTCCAGCGCAGCCTTGACCGGATCCGGGTAGCGCGTGCCACGGGCCTGACGCAGGGTGGCGACGTGGTCGATGTTCACGCCAAGAAGAATGCGATTGCTGGTGGTCACGGATGCGCTCCTGAAGGGAAAGATTCGGCGCACAGCATATCAGGGCTTGCGAAATAGCTCGCGGCTGACGAGGGGGCGCCCACCGAGATGAACAGCCAGTGCCTGACGCATCAGACGCTTGGCCGCCGACAGGGCTCCCGGGGCGGTCCAATCGGCTTCGGCCATGGCCAGTAATTCAACGCCGTTGAACAAGCCTGGTTGCAGCAGGTAGACGCGCTCAAGCCCGGCATCGACTTGCAGGCGATAGAGGCCATCCGGCGCGATGGGCTCACCGTGGATATCGGCATTCAGGGAGAAGCCGTAACCGAGGTCGTCCAACAGGCGCCATTCGAAGGAGCGCAGCAACGGCTCCAGCGGCCGCCCTTCGGCCAAGGCCAGCAGCGTCGCGGCGTAGTGGTCGAACACCGCCGGGTGCGGGTCTTCGGCGGGCAGCAGACGGATCAACAGTTCGTTGAGATAGAGGCCACTGAACAGGGCCTCGCCGACCATCCAGGTCGCGTTACCGGCACTTTCCATGCGCCCGACGTTCTTCAGCTCACCCTTGCCACGAAACTCCACTTCCAGCGGCACGAACGGTCGTGCCAGTGTCCCGGCCTTGCCCCGCGCACTGCGCAACACCGCCCGCAGCCGACCTTGCGGCGTGAGGAAGTCGACCAGCGCGCTGGTTTCGCGGTAGGCACGCGAATGCAGGACGTAGGCGGGTTGGGCCGGAGGCGGGGTTTGCGACATTGAGTTCTCGATGAAGAATCGCGATTTTACTCACAACCCAAAACTACTGTGGGAGCGGGCTTGCTCGCGAAAGCGGCGAATCAGTCAAAGTATATGTCGACTGACACTGCGCATTCGCGAGCAAGCCCGCTCCCACAGGGGGTCTCTGGGTAACAGAAAACCGGTATTACAGGTCGCCGTAACCCAGCGAACGCAGTGCACGCTCGTCGTCGGACCAGCCGCCCTTCACCTTCACCCACAGGTTGAGCATGATCTTGGAGTCGAACAGCAGCTCCATGTCCTTGCGCGCTTCGGTGCCGATGCGCTTGATGCGTTCGCCCTTGTCGCCAATGATGATCTTCTTCTGACCGTCACGCTCGACGAGGATCAGCGCGTGAATGTGCAGGGTCTTGCCTTGTTGCTTGAACTCTTCGATCTCGACGGTGATCTGGTACGGCAGCTCTGCACCCATCTGGCGCATGATTTTCTCACGCACCAGTTCGGCAGCGAGGAAACGGCTGCTGCGGTCGGTGATCTGGTCTTCCGGGAAGAAGTGATCGTTCTCCGGCAGATGATCGGCGATGACCTTTTCCAGCGCTTCCAGGTTGTGCCCGTGCTGCGCGGAAATCGGAATGATCTGCGCGTTCGGCAGTTGTTCCTGCAACCAGCTGAGGTGCGGCATCAGCTCGGCTTTGTCTTCGATGCGGTCGGTCTTGTTCAGCGCGACGATCAGCGGGCCGGTCACGTACTGCACACGCTCCAGAACCATCTGGTCTTCTTCGGTCCACTTGGTGCGGTCGACCACGAAGATCACCACATCGACGTCTTTCAACGCTGCCGAAGCGGTCTTGTTCATGTAGCGGTTCAGGGCCTTTTCGCCACCCTTGTGCATGCCAGGGGTGTCGACGTAGATCGCCTGCACGTCACCCTCGTTCTTGATCCCGAGCATGTTGTGACGGGTGGTCTGCGGCTTGCGCGAGGTGATCGCCAGCTTCTGCCCCAGAATGTGGTTCAGCAGCGTGGACTTGCCCACGTTGGGACGGCCGACGATGGCAACGTAGCCACAGCGAGTTGCGTTTGTATCAGTCATTGCCATTCTCCACGCCCAGGGCAATCAGTGCTGCGGCGGCCGCTACCTGTTCGGCAATACGACGACTCACACCCTGACCTCGGCTTTTTTCATTCAATAAGACCACTTCGCACTCGACGAAGAAGGTACGGCAGTGCGGTTCACCCTGGATATCCACCACTTCGTAGCGTGGCAGATCGCAACCGCGCGATTGCAGGTGTTCCTGCAGACGAGTCTTGGGATCCTTGTTGGTGTCGACCAGCGTCAGGCCTTCGAACTCACCGGCCAGCCAGGCCAGTACGCGCTCGCGCGCCATGTCCATGCCGGCATCGAGGTAGATCGCACCGATCAACGCCTCGAGGGCATCGGCCAGAATCGATTCGCGACGGAAGCCGCCGCTTTTCAGCTCGCCCGAGCCCAGACGCAGGTAATCACCCAGGTCGAAGCCACGGGCCAGCACGGCCAGTGTCTCACCCTTGACCAGGCGTGCGCGCAAACGCGACAACTGGCCTTCGCGGGCTAGCGGAAAGCGATCGAACAGCGCCTCGCCGGCCACGAAGTTGAGGATGGCATCGCCGAGAAATTCCAGGCGTTCGTTGTTACGCCCGGCAAAGCTGCGGTGCGTAAGGGCCAGCAGCATCAGCTCCTGATCCTTGAAGGTGTAACCGAGCTGGCGCTCGAGACGGCTTAGAGAAACGCTCACGGTTTACCCACGCTGAGTTCGTGGCTGAATTCCACCGCCATCGCCGGGGTACGGCGCAGGCCTGGGACAATTAACGCTGTGTTCAAAAATGACGTCCTGAATATCGTGGCTTCATGCCCTGGCGCCGATTTGTGTCGACTCCAGAAATGCATTCGGCGCTGTGGTCAACAGCGCCGTGATTGATTACTTGATCAGGCCAACCCGCGAGAAATTCGGCAGGTGGCTGAGTTTCGGTTCCGGCCAGCTCATCCAGACAGCGAAGGCTTTGCCGACGATATTCTGGTCGGGAACCATGCCCAGCAGATCCTTGGGAATGTTCGGGTCATCCCAATAGCGACTGTCGTTGGAGTTGTCGCGGTTGTCGCCCATCATGAAGTAATGGCCGGCCGGCACGGTCCAGGTATGGTCCGGGGTAGCACGGTAGCGGCTCATTTCCTTGCGGATCAGGTGCTCGGCCGCGCCGAGTTTTTCCTTGTAGAGCTCGGCACTGCCCAGCGTGCCCGGCTCGGAGCCGACCAGTTGCTCGGCAATCGACTCGCCATTGACGAGCAGGCGCTTGTCAGCGGTGTAACGCACCGTGTCGCCCGGCAGACCGACTACACGCTTGATGTAGTTGACATTCGGGTCGCTCGGGTAGCGGAACACCATCACATCGCCACGCTGTGGATCACCGACTTCGATGACTTTCTTGTCGATCACCGGCAAGCGGATCCCGTAAGAAAACTTGTTCACCAGAATAAAGTCGCCAACATCCAGGGTCGGTTTCATCGAGCCGGACGGGATCTGGAACGGTTCCACCAGGAACGAACGCAGCACCAGCACGATGAACAGCACCGGAAAGAACGACTTGCCGTATTCGACCAGCAGCGGCTCTTTGTTCAGTTTTTCAACGACCACCACATCTGGCTGGCTGACGCTGCCTTGATAAGAGGCAATGGCAGCACGCCGACGCGGTGCCAGGATCAACAGATCAAGCAACGCCAACAGGCCGCAGACGAACACGGCGATGACCAGCAACAGCGGGAAATTTAGTGACATAGGACCTAACTATCCAACCTGAGCACTGCAAGGAAGGCTTCTTGTGGAATTTCCACGTTACCGACCTGCTTCATGCGTTTTTTACCGGCCTTTTGCTTCTCGAGCAGTTTCTTCTTACGGCTGACGTCACCACCGTAGCATTTGGCCAATACGTTCTTTCTGAGTGCCTTGACGGTTGTCCGTGCAACGATCTGACCGCCAATGGCAGCCTGAATGGCTACGTCAAACATCTGACGAGGAATCAGTTCTTTCATCTTCTCGGTCAACTGGCGACCTTTGTAGTGCGAGTTGTCACGGTGCACGATCAACGCCAGAGCGTCGACCTTGTCGCCGTTGATCAGCACGTCCAGTTTCACCAGATTAGCCGATTGGTAACGATCGAAATGGTAATCCAGCGAAGCATAGCCGCGGCTGGTGGATTTGAGACGGTCGAAGAAGTCCAGGACCACTTCGTTCATCGGCAGGTCGTAAGTGACCTGCACCTGATTGCCGAGGAACAGCATGTCGACTTGAACGCCACGTTTCTCGATGCACAGGGTGATGACGTTGCCCAAGTGTTCCTGCGGAACCAGGATGTTGGCCCGCACGATCGGCTCGCGCATGTCTTCGATCGACGACACATCCGGAAGCTTGGATGGGTTGTCGACGTAAATCGTTTCACCGGTTTTCAGCACCAGCTCAAAGATTACCGTTGGCGCGGTGGTGATCAGGTCCAGGTCGTACTCGCGCTCCAGGCGCTCCTGGATGATCTCCATGTGCAGCATGCCGAGGAACCCGCAACGGAAGCCGAAGCCCAGTGCGTCGGAGCTTTCCGGGGTGTACTGCAGCGACGAGTCGTTCAGGGTCAGCTTCTGCAGCGCTTCGCGGAAATCTTCGAAGTCGTCGGAGCTGACCGGGAACAGACCGGCGTAAACCTGCGGCTGGATGCGTTTGAAGCCTGGCAGCACCTCAACGTCCGGGGTCGAACTCAGGGTCAGGGTGTCACCCACCGGCGCGCCGTGAATGTCCTTGATGCTGGCGATGATGAAGCCCACTTCGCCGGCCTTCAGGTCAGACGTGGCGGTGTGTTTCGGGTTGAACACGCCAACGCTGTCAACCAGATGGATCTTGCCAGTGGACTTGACGAGGATCTTGTCGCCCTTCTTCACGCGACCATGACGCACGCGCACCAGGGAGACAACGCCCAGGTAGTTGTCGAACCAGGAATCGATGATCAACGCTTGCAGCGGATCTTCGATGTTGCCGGTCGGCGCAGGAATGGTATGCACCAGGCGCTCGAGCACCTCGTCGACACCCAGGCCAGTCTTGGCGCTGCAAGTGACGGCGTCGGTGGCGTCGATACCGATGATCTTTTCGATCTCGTCCTTGACGCGATCAGGATCAGCCTGTGGCAGGTCGATCTTGTTCAGCACCGGCATGACTTCGAGGCCTTGCTCGATCGCGGTGTAGCAGTTGGCCACGGACTGGGCCTCAACGCCCTGACCGGCGTCGACCACCAGCAAGGCACCTTCACACGCGGCCAGAGAGCGGCTGACTTCGTAGGTGAAGTCGACGTGGCCCGGGGTGTCAATGAAGTTCAGCTGATATTTGATGCCGTCTTTGGCAGTGTAATAAAGGGTAACGCTGTGGGCCTTGATGGTGATCCCGCGTTCGCGCTCCAGATCCATGGAATCCAGTACCTGGGCTTCCATTTCACGCTCGGCCAGGCCACCGCACATCTGGATGAAACGGTCAGCCAGCGTCGACTTGCCATGGTCAATGTGGGCGATGATGGAGAAATTGCGGATATGACTCAAATCACTCACGGATCAACACTCAAAAAGGCTGCAGGCTTGGCCCGCCGAAAAATAGCCGGGAATTGTACCTGATACACGGCGCAAGCGTCACGTTCGCCTGTCACCCGGATTGCATACGAAAACGCCCCGATCTGTCGACCGAGGCGTTTTCGAGGTTAAAGCGTTGGTAACAACACGGCCATCAACCGGCCCGTCGCAGCAACCAGACCCCTGCCAGCGCACAGACCGCGGCGGGCACAAGCACCGCGAACAGCGGCGAGAAGCCGAACACCAGGCTCGATGGGCCGAGCAAATCCTGGACGATGCGGAAGGTAAAGCCCACCAACACACCGGTGAACACCCGCTGACCGAGGGTTACCGAGCGCAAAGGGCCGAAGATGAAGGAGATAGCCATCAGTACCAGCGCGGCGGTGACCAGCGGCTGCAACACCTTGACCCAAAATGCCAGCCAGTAGCGGCCGTTGCTCAGGCCCTGCTCCGCCAGATAGTGGATGTAACCCCACAGACCGGAAATGGACAGCGCCTCAGGCGCCATCACCACCGTGTTGAGCAATTGCGGGCTCAGCGACACGTCCCACTGTTCGCTCGGGGCGTTCAGTACTTCAGTGTTGCGCTCATGGAACACCGTGGTGGTCACGTCGGTGAGCTGCCAGCGGTTGCCGTCGAATTCCGCACGCTTGGCGAAGCTGGAGCTCAGCAGGTGGCGCTCCTTGTCGAAGTGATAGCGGGTCACGCCATACAACAGGCCATCGGGTTGCACGGCGTTGATATGAATGAACTCCTCGCCCTGACGGTGCCACATGCCGTGCTTGGCACTCTGCGCGTCGCCGCTGCCTTGCGCCAGCGAACGATTGGCCTGAGCCATGCTTTCGGTGGCCGGGGCCACGTATTCACCGATCAGCACACCGGCCAGCATCAACACCAGCATCGGCTTCATGACCGCCCAGACGATACGCCCGATGGACACGCCAGCGGCCCGCATGACCGTCAGCTCGCTGCTGCTGGCCAGACTGCCAAGGCCGATCAGGCAGCCGATCAGTGCGGCCATCGGCAGCATTTCATAGAGGCGACGTGGTGCGGTGAGGATGACGAAGCTCAGAACGTCGGTCAGCGTGTAGGTATCGCTGACGTCGCTCATCTCGTCGATGAAGGCAAACAGGGTCGCCAGACCCAGGATGATCGCCAGCACGGCGATAATCGCCACGAATACGCTGCTGCCGATATAGCGGTCGAGTTTAACCACGAGCCACCTCCAGCGCAGCGCTGCGACGGCTGGCCAGTTTCAGGCGCAAAGGCTCCCAGTACAGCAGGCCGAGGCCGATGACCAGGAAGATCCCGTGCACCCACCACAGGCCAAGGGCGGGTGGAATCTTGCCTTTTTCGAGGGCGCCGCGGGCGGCAATCAGGATGGTCAGGTAAGCCATATAAAGAAGAATCGCCGGCAGCAGCTTCAGGAAACGGCCCTGACGCGGATTGACCCGCGACAGCGGCACCGCCATCAGAGTCACGATGAATACCAGCAACGGCAACGAAATACGCCATTGCAGTTCAGCCTTGGAGCGCTCGTCGTTGTTGCTCAGCAAGGTCGATGTCGGCATCGCGTCACGGTCGGTGACCTCGTCGCTGGCATCGGGTTTGGGCAGCAATACGCCGTAGGTGTCGTATTTGATCGCGCGGTAATCGGCCTGGCCCGGGCTGCCGTCATAACGATAGCCATTGTGCAGGATCAGGTAGCGATTGCCGTCCGAGTGGATTTCCTGACGGCCCTTCTCGGCCACCAGCACGGAAATCCCGCGATCCTTCTGATTGGCCCCCAGGTTCTTCTGCGAGATGAATACACCGCTGAGGTTGACGCGATCGTCGGTCAGGGTTTCGGTGTAGGTCACCCGGGTGCCGTCACGCAATGCCTGGAAACGGCCGGGCTCGAGGGTATCGAATTCGGTCAGGGCGTCCTGCTTGTTCAGCAGCAGCTGAAACTGATTGGCACCCTGCGGGGCCAGGCTCAGGCTCAACCACGCCACCACCAGTGCAACCAGCGTCGCCGGAAACAAGGTCATGCGCAGCAGACGCTGCTGACTCATGCCGGTGGCCGAGAGCACGGTCATTTCGCTTTCGAGGTACAACCGGCCGTAAGCCAGCAGGATCCCGAGAAACAGGCCCAGCGGCAGGATCAGTTGCATGAACCCCGGCAGACGGTAACCCATGATCAGGAACAGCGATCCCGGATCGAGCTGGCCCGCAGCGGCCTGGGCAAGGTATTTGATGAAGCGACCGCTCATGATGATGACCAGCAGCACGGCGCTGACGGCGCTCAGGGTCAACATCACTTCACGGGACAGATAACGGAAGACGATCAAACCAGACACTCCAGGGTTGTCAGGCTAAGGCGGCCAAACAAGCAAACGTCTCGACCGGCCCGCAAGGCAGAGCCGTCGAAAAAAGATGCGGCATTATCCTGTGATTGAGCGCGCCTGTCACTGCGCACACTCACCCAAGCGTGCAATCGGTTGAAGATCGTGTCGCCGAGGGTTGTCAGGCGCGGGGAGCGAGGTTCAAACTGCGGCCCTTGTCGCAGGCTTTGGCCTGCGCCTCTTCTATCTATAAGCAGGCGACTGCGGACACCGTCGAACGCCTGCGTGTTGACCATTCATTCAGGGATCCGGACATGGAACTGGTTGTAAAAAGCGTTAGCCCAGAAACGTTGAAAACCGCCACCCTGGTGGTTGCCGTCGGCGAAGGCCGCAAACTCGGCGTCGCCGCCAGACAGGTCGACGAACTGAGCGGTGGCGCGGTCAGCGCCGTCCTCAAGCGTGGCGACCTGGCCGGCAAGGTCGGTCAGAGCCTGCTGCTGCACAGCCTGCCAAACCTGAAAGCCGAGCGCGTGCTGCTGGTCGGCGTGGGCAAGGATGAAGAACTGGGCGACCGTCCGTTCCGCAAAATCGTTGCCGGGATCCTCAACACCCTGAAGGGTCTGGGCGGCACCGACGCGGTGCTGGCGCTGGATGAAATCATCGTCAAAAACCGCGACAGCTACGGCAAGACCCGTCTGCTGGCCGAAACCCTGGTGGATGGCGAATACAGCTTCGACCAGTTCAAGAGCCAGAAAGCCGAACCGCGCGCCCTGAAGAAAATCACCCTGCTGACCATCAAGGCCGCCCAAGCCGAAGTGCAACGCGCCGTGAATCATGCTACAGCGATCGCGCACGGCATGGCCTTCACCCGCGATCTGGGTAACCTGCCGCCGAACATCTGCCACCCGACGTTCCTCGGCGAACAAGCGAAGAACCTCGGCAAAGAGTTCAAGGATCTGAAAGTCGAAGTCCTCGACGAGAAGAAGATCAAAGCGCTCGGCATGGGTTCGTTCTACGCCGTTGGCCAGGGCAGCGCCCAGCCGCCGCGCCTGATCGTCATGCAGTACAACGGCGGCAAGAAGTCCGAGAAGCCTTACGCGCTGGTCGGCAAAGGCATCACCTTCGACACCGGCGGCATCAGCCTGAAGCCGGGCGCCGGCATGGACGAAATGAAGTACGACATGGGCGGCGCTGCCTCCGTGTTCGGTACTCTGCGTGCCGTGCTCGAACTGAAACTTCCGATCAACCTGGTGTGCATCCTCGCCTGCGCCGAAAACATGCCGAGCGGCAACGCTTCGCGTCCGGGCGACATCGTCACCACCATGAGCGGCCAGACCGTGGAAATCCTCAACACCGACGCCGAAGGCCGTCTGGTGCTGTGCGACGCCCTGACCTACTCCGAACGCTTCAAGCCGCAAGCGGTGATCGACATCGCCACCCTGACCGGCGCCTGCGTCGTGGCACTGGGTGCACACACTTCCGGCCTGCTGGGCAACAACGACGAACTGGTCGAGCAACTGCTCAGCGCCGGCAAGGCTGCTGACGACCGCGCCTGGCAACTGCCGCTGTTCGACGAATACCAGGAGCAACTGGACAGCCCGTTCGCCGACATCGCCAACATCGGCGGGCCGAAGGCCGGCACCATTACCGCCGCGTGCTTCCTGTCGCGCTTCACCAAGAACCTCAACTGGGCACACCTGGACATCGCGGGCACCGCCTGGACCAGCGGCGGCAAGGACAAGGGCGCCACTGGCCGTCCGGTACCTTTGCTGACCCAATACCTGCTGGACCGCGCCAAAGCCTGAAACCGATGACTTGCAACGGCGTCACCCTGCGGTGACGCCGTTCGCAGTTCTGGAACCGCAATGACCAAAGTCGACTTTTATATCCTGCCCAGCGCCGATCCTTCGGCTCGCCTGGACTTTGCCTGCAAGCTCACCGAGAAAGCCTGGCGCATGGGCCACCGCATCTACCTGCATTGCAGCGATGTTGCCCAGCGTGACGACCTCGATGCGCGCCTGTGGGCGTTCAAAGGCGAAACCTTCGTACCTCACGGCCCTGCCGACAGTGAACCAGATGGTTTGATTGTGCTGGGGGTGGGCGCTGACTGCGGCGCGCACCAGGATCTGCTGGTCAACCTCGACCTGAAAGTCCCGGCCTTCGCCAGCCAGTTCGCCCGCGTGGCGGAAGTGGTGGTGGAAGACCCGACGATTCGCGCGGCGGCACGGGAGAGTTTCCGTTTCTACCGCGAACAGGGCTATCCTCTGCAAGATCACCGTTTACAGCGACTCTGAGTACGCCGATGGACACTCCAAAACCGCTGCAAAAGCCTGCTCACCTGCTGGACGATCTCGAATCGATCCGCCAGTTGCTCGGCGATGACAACCTGCAACCGCCACTGCTGACCGACACGGTCGATGAGGGCGAACAGGAACAGATTCCGATGCTGTTCGAGGCCGTCGACACTACGCCGCCCGCCATCGAACCGCCACCCGCGCCGGCCCCGGCACCTGCGGCACAACCGGCAGCTGCACCTGTGGATAAAGGCCCGGACGCTCTGCTGCATCTGGACAGCGAACTGCGTGCTGCCGCGCAATTGATCATGCAAGATGTGATCGACGACTTCGCGCCGCACATCGAAACCGAAATCAAACGCCGTCTGGATGCGCGGATGGAACGGCTGCTCAGTCAGTACGAATAACCCCGCGGATCCCTTTGTGGTGAGGGGATTTATCCCCTCACCACAAAGGTTCACCCCCCAACATTAGTGTCCGCCCGGCCTCCCCCCGCTCGCCCTCGGCCCCATGCCCCGCTATACTCGTCGGCTTTTCCTGAATTAATGCCAATAGGGTCCCGCCGCGCATGGATAAGACCTACCAGCCGCACGCCATTGAAACTTCCTGGTACAACACCTGGGAGTCCGAGAACTACTTCGCCCCGCAAGGCGCGGGCGACTCCTACACCATCATGATCCCGCCGCCGAACGTCACCGGCAGCCTGCACATGGGTCACGGTTTCAACAACGCGATCATGGACGCCCTGATCCGTTTCCGCCGCATGCAGGGTCGCAACACCCTGTGGCAGCCGGGCACCGACCACGCTGGTATCGCCACGCAGATGCTGGTGGAACGTCAACTGGAAGCCACCGGCCAGAACCGTCATGACCTGGGCCGCGAGAAATTCCTCGAGAAAGTCTGGGAGTGGAAAGATCAGTCCGGCGGCAACATCAGCCGTCAGATCCGCCGTCTCGGCTCGTCCGTGGACTGGAGCCGCGAGCGCTTCACCATGGACGACGGCCTCTCGGAAGCCGTTAAAGAAGCCTTCGTGCGCCTGCACGAAGACGGTCTGATCTACCGCGGCAAGCGTCTGGTCAACTGGGACACCAAACTGCACACGGCGATTTCCGACCTCGAAGTGGAAAACCACGACGAGAAGGGTTTCCTGTGGAACCTGAAGTACCCGCTGGCCGACGGCGCGAAAACCGCTGATGGCAACGACTTCCTGATCGTCGCGACCACCCGTCCGGAAACCATGCTCGGCGACTCCGCCGTTGCGGTTAACCCGAACGATGAGCGCTACAAAGCCCTGATCGGCAAATTTGTCGAGCTGCCACTGGTTGGCCGCCGCATCCCGATCATCGCCGACGATTACTGCGATCCTGAATTCGGCACCGGCTGCGTGAAAATCACCCCGGCCCACGATTTCAACGACTACGAAGTCGGCAAGCGCCACAACCTGCCGCTGCTGAACATCTTCGACAAGAACGCCAACGTACTGCCGGCAGCCCAGGTGTTCAACCTCGACGGCACGCTCAACAACAGCATCGACGGCAAGATCCCGGCTGAATACGCCGGTCTCGAGCGTTTTGAAGCGCGCAAACAGATCGTGGCTGCCTTCGACGCCGCCGGCCTGCTGGTCAGCGTCAACGACCACGCCCTGAAAGTGCCGAAAGGCGACCGCTCCGGCACCATCATCGAGCCGTGGCTGACCGACCAGTGGTACGTGTCGACCAAACCATTGGCCGAGCCTGCGATTGCTGCCGTTGAAGACGGCCGCATCCAGTTCGTGCCGAAACAGTACGAAAACATGTATTTCTCGTGGATGCGCGACATCCAGGACTGGTGCATCAGCCGTCAGCTGTGGTGGGGCCACCGGATTCCGGCCTGGTACGACGAGTCGGGCAAGGTCTACGTCGGTCGCGACGAAGCCGAAGTGCGCGCCAAGCACAACCTCGGCCCGGACGTGGCGCTGCAACAGGACAACGACGTACTCGACACCTGGTTCAGTTCGGGCCTGTGGACGTTCTCCACCCTGGGCTGGCCTGAGCAGACCGAGTTCCTGAAGAAATTCCACTCCACCGACGTACTGGTGACGGGTTTCGACATCATTTTCTTCTGGGTTGCCCGGATGATCATGATGACCATGCACCTTATGAAGAACGAGGACGGCACGCCGCAGGTTCCGTTCAAGACCGTTTATGTACACGGTCTGGTGCGTGATGGTCAGGGCCAGAAAATGTCCAAGTCCAAGGGCAACGTCCTTGACCCGCTGGACATCATCGACGGTATCGAGCTGGAAGAACTGGTGCAAAAGCGCACCTCCGGCCTGATGCAGCCGAAACTGGCGAAGAAAATCGAGAAGCAGACCCGCGACGAGTTCGCCGACGGTATCGCCAGCTATGGCACCGACGCCCTGCGCTTCACCTTCTGCTCGCTGGCTTCGACCGGTCGTGACATCAAGTTCGACATGGGCCGCGTTGAAGGCTATCGCAACTTCTGCAACAAGATCTGGAACGCCGCGCGTTATGTTCTGGACAAAGGCGAAGACTGCGGCCAGAACGGCGAAGCCTACGAGCTGTCGCTGGCGGATCGCTGGATCATCTCGCAACTGCAACGCACCGAAGCCGAAGTGACCCGTCAACTGGATCAGTTCCGTTTCGACCTCGCTGCACAAGCGCTGTACGAGTTCATCTGGAACCAGTACTGCGACTGGTACCTGGAGCTGTCCAAGCCAGTGCTGTGGGACGAGAACGCGCCGGTCGAGCGTCAGCGCGGCCCCCGCCGTACGCTGGTTCGCGTACTGGAAGTGGCATTGCGTCTGGCCCATCCGTTCATGCCGTTCATCACTGAAGAAATCTGGCAGCGCATCGCGCCGCTGGCCGGCGTTCAGGGCAAGACGATCATGCTGCAAGCGTGGCCAGTGGCCAACGAAGAGCGCATCGATCCGGCGGCCGAAGACGACATCGAATGGCTGAAGGAGCTGATGCTCGGCACGCGTAACATCCGTGGCGAAATGAACATCGGCCCGGGCAAGCCATTGCCGATCTACCTGAAGAACGTCAGCGCTGAAGACCAGCGCCGTCTGACCGAGAACGAAGCACTGCTGAAGAAGCTGGCGCGTCTGGAATCGATCACCGTTCTGCAGGCCGGCGAAGAAGCGCCGCTGTCCGCTACCGCACTGGTTGGCGAGATGGAAGTGCTGGTGCCGATGGCCGGTCTGATCGACAAGGGTGCCGAGCTCGCGCGTCTGGACAAGGAAATCCTGCGTCTGCAGGGCGAAGTCCAGCGGGTTGGCGGCAAGCTGTCGAACGCCGGTTTCGTTGACAAGGCCCCGGCCGAAGTCATCGAGAAAGAACGCGCCAAACTGGCCGAGGCTGAACAGGCCCTGGGCAAACTGGCCGAGCAACACGCGCGGATTGCCAGCCTGTAACGGCAAATCGCAATAAAAAAGGGAGGCCCTGGTGGCCTCCCTTTTTTATTCCTTCAGCCACCACAAACCCCATGTAGGAGTGAGCCTGCTCGCGATAGCGGTAGTCCAGATAACTCCGATAGTGACTGATACACCGCTATCGCGAGCAGGCTCACTCCTACAATTGGTCGGTGTTGCCTTGAGATGTGGGACAATACCCGCCACTTTCAGCCATACCCGAATCGATCACACCCATGAACGCCCCCCGCACACCCAAACCTGCGCGCAAGAAGCCCGACTCCGCGACCCCGGCCAAAGCCGTCGAGCCGCGTGAAAAGGCCAGCCTGCACCCGCGCAATCGCCACCAGGGTCGTTACGACTTCCCGGCACTGATCAAGACCACGCCGGAACTGGCGAAATTCGTGATCACCAACCCGTATGGCAAGGAAAGCATCGACTTCGCCAGTCCCGATGCAGTGCGCGTGTTCAACCGGGCGCTGCTCAAATCGTTTTATGGCATCCAGCATTGGGACATCCCGGCGGATTACCTCTGCCCACCGGTCCCGGGCCGTGCCGATTACGTGCACTTCCTCGCGGATTTGCTGGCGAGCATGAACGACGGCAAGGTCCCACGCGGCGCGATCGTCAACGTGCTGGACATCGGCATGGGCGCCAACTGCGTGTATCCGCTGATCGGCAACAGCGAATACCGCTGGCACTTCCTCGGCTCGGAGATCGATCCGACGGCCGTGGCTGCTGCCAGAGCCATCGTCCAGTCCAACGATCTGAACAAGGTTATCCAGCTGCGCCAGCAGGAAAACCGCAAGCACATCCTGATCGGATTGCTGGAACCGGGTGAGCGCTTTGACCTGACCATGTGCAATCCGCCGTTCCATGCCTCGATGGATGAAGCGACCAAGGGCAGCGAGCGTAAATGGCGCGCATTGGGCAAGGCCGACCCGAAGCGCAAGCTGCCGGTACTGAACTTCGGCGGCCAATCAGCCGAGCTGTGGTGTGAAGGTGGCGAAGCACGTTTCGTGACGCAACTGATCGCCGAGAGCGCGAACTTCCAGCACAAGGTGCTGTGGTTCAGCACACTGGTGTCGAAAGCCTCGAACCTGCCAGCCATCGAAACCGCGCTGAAGAAAGCCGGCGTGCTGGAAAGCCAGGTGGTGGAGATGTCGCAAGGACAGAAACAGAGCCGTTTCGTCGCCTGGACCTTCCAGACCAAGTCCGAGCAGCAGATCTGGCGTCGCGAGCGCTGGACGCGCTAACCCGAAGTTATTGACCGGCGCAGGTTCAAATTGTGGGAGCGGGCTTGCTCGCGAATGCGGTAGATCAGCCAACATTTTAGTTGACTGACACACCGCTTTCGCGAGCAAGCCCGCTCCCATATTGGCCCAGTGATTCAGTCAGCAAATCGCAGACACAAAAAAACCGTGCCCGGATCGCTCCGGTGCACGGTTTTTTTATCGCTGCGTCTTACTTGTTCACAGCGTCGGTCAGGCCTTTGGCCACAACCAGCTTGATCACTTTCTTGGCAGGGATTTCGATGGCAGCGCCAGTCGAAGGGTTACGGCCAGTGCGGGCAGGACGCTCGGTCACTTTCAGCTTGCCGATACCTGGCAAGGTGATTTCGCCGCCGTTTTCCAGCTGATCGGCAACGATTTGGCCCAGTTGGTCCAGAGCGTTACGCGCGGTGGTTTTCGGCGCGTCGATAGCTTCAGCGATGTCGGCGATCAGTTGGTCTTTAGTAAGAGCCATGTAGTGTTCCTTCCCTATCAAATTCATATGGATTGCAGAGTGCAGTGTCAGCCATCGAGCCCGATCTTCTGGATCTGGCACCCTCGGCGATAACCACGACGAGTCGGGTTATAGATACCGAAATCAGGGTTTGGTTCGACCTGACAAATGCTGATTGCACGCTTAACGCAGTGACTTCGCGTAAGACCGGGCAAAACTAGCACAGAGACGGGGAAATATCCGCCTCTAGCTACCCATTTGGTCAGCTTTATTGCTCTAAATCGGTAAAAAACTGCATAAGGGCCGCCACCCGCCCCGGATTTGCCCTTCACCCCGCGCCAAAACCAGTGGTTGCGGTACACTGGGCGCTTTTTCGGGGGAGCCTGCCCTCCTCCCTTCCAACAGCCGAGAAGCCCATGCCGATCCGTCATTGCATCGTCCACCTGATCGACAAAAAACCCGACGGCACGCCCGCAGTTCTGCACGCCCGTGACACAGAACTCGCTGAATCCGCGGCCATCGAGAACATGCTCGCCGACCTCAACGAGAGCTATAACGCCAAACAGGGCAAAGCCTGGGGTCTGTTCCATCCGGAATCCGGCGCATTCCCGTTCAGCGGCTGGCTGAAGGAATACATGGAGGGCGGCAAGGACTTCACCGCGTTCAGCAAAGTCGCGGTCGAGCATCTGCAGAAGCTGATGGAAGAATCGAACCTGTCGGTCGGCGGCCACGTGCTGTTCGCCCACTACCAGCAAGGCATGACCGATTATCTGGCGATCGCCCTGCTGCACCACAGCGAAGGCGTGGCGGTGACCGATGAGCTGGACGTGACCCCGTCGCGCCACCTCGACCTCGGCCAACTGCATCTGGCTGCGCGGATCAACGTGTCCGAGTGGCAGAACAACAAGCAGTCCAAGCAGTACATCTCGTTCATCAAGGGCAAGAACGGCAAGAAGGTCTCGGAATACTTCCGCGACTTCATCGGCTGCCAGGAAGGCGTCGACGGCCCGGGCGAGACACGTACCCTGCTCAAGGCGTTCAGTGATTTCGTTGAAAGCGAAGACCTGCCGGAAGAGTCTGCCCGCGAGAAGACCAAGACCTTGGTCGATTACGCCAGCAGCCAGGCCAAGCTTGGCGAGCCGATGGGCCTGGAAGAACTGTCGGAGCTGATCGACGAGGAGCGCCCGAAAGCCTTCTACGACCACATCCGCAACAAGGATTACGGCCTGTCGCCGGAGATACCGGCGGACAAACGCACCCTCAACCAGTTCCGTCGCTTCACCGGCCGCGCCGAAGGCCTGTCCATCAGCTTTGAGGCACACTTGCTGGGCTCCAAGATCGAGTACGACGAAGAAGCCGGCACCCTGGTCATCAAGGGCCTGCCGACCTCGCTCACCGATCAGCTCAAGCGCCGCAACTGATGCTCGGCAATGTGCTGAAGAAGGTTGCGCTGGTTCTGCTGGTGGTCGTGGTCTATCAGAACTGGGGCAAGATCGAGCGGGTGTTCAACCCGTCGCAAATGGTCTCGGAGCAGACGCGGGCGCAGGCCCATGTTGTGCTCTATGCCACCGACTGGTGCGGCTACTGCAAGCAGACCAAACGCTTTCTCGACAGCAAGGGGATTGCGTTCAAGGAATTCGACATCGAGAAGGATGCCGAGGCGCGCAAGGCGTATGAGGCACTGGGCGGGCGCGGGATTCCGTTGATTGATGTGAATGGCACATTGATTCGCGGATTCAGCCCGGACGAGATCCTCGCTGCCCTGAAGTAACCCTGCTCCTCTGTGGTGAGGGGATTTATCCCCGATGGGGCGCGAAGCGCACCTGAAACCTGCAATATCCAACTGCCAGATGTTGCGACGGCTTCGCCGCCGATCGGGGATAAATCCCCTCACCACAAATGCCCCTCTCCCCATCAAGCAGAGGCTACTTGCTGATCAGCGAGCTTCGATACGAAAACCAAAGCGCGGGAAGTGCACATGCACCACGCCGCCCCGTTCGTCCTCGCGGCGAATGATCAGCTCCTCGCTACCGGCAAACAGCAACTCACCCACCACCGGATCAACTCCGTAGTCCGTCGCGGCAATTGATACCTGCTGACCCGCCTTGAAGCCGTTCGGGTCAACAAACTGCTCATTCGGCAAATCCGCCGGGGTCGCGTTGCGCGCCACCTCGAGGGCTTCC
Source organism: Pseudomonas sp. AD21 (assembly GCF_002878485.1). Taxonomy (NCBI): domain Bacteria; kingdom Pseudomonadati; phylum Pseudomonadota; class Gammaproteobacteria; order Pseudomonadales; family Pseudomonadaceae; genus Pseudomonas; species Pseudomonas sp. AD21. The sequence goes on along the minus strand of NZ_NQYG01000022.1, from coordinate 53,045 downwards.
TCGGCAGTCATCGCGCTCGCCGCGCCATGACCAAAGCCCAGCACACGCCCCAGCCACGCCGTGACAGCCGGATACTCATCGACCAGCGGCGCAGTGACGTGCGTCGCCTTGAGGAACCACAGCGGATGCGCCAGGGCGAAGTCGGCAATCGACGGCTCACCGAACAGGAAGTCGCCCTGCTCGCGCTGCAACTGCTGCTCCAGGCGCGCCATGATCGTTGGCCATTGATGCCTGGCCTGCTCGGCCGACAGCCGGGTGGCGCTGCCGCCACTGAACAAACCGGCACGGTCGGCGAGGAACGCCTTGATCGCTTCCGGCGGCAACTTGCCAAAACGCACCGCGACCGATTCCGGCTGGAACACCAGACTGACCGCATGCTGGAACACCACCGAATCGGCCCACGCGGCGAAGCTGGCACTGGTCATTTCCTGACCTTCGGGGAAAAACGCCGGCAAGGCCTTTTCCTGCTCCAGACGACGGGCGATCAACGAGGTGTCGCAGTAGATATCGGCACCGATTTGCAGCACCGGCGTTTTACGATAACCGCCAGTCAGCGCAGTCAGGTCCGGCTTGGGCATCACCGGCGAGATGTGCACCGAGCGCCAGGACAAACCTTTGAAACCCAGGAGCAGGCGGGCCTTTTCGGCAAATGGAGAGGTCGGGTAATGATGCAGAATCAACTCGGACATGCTCGGCTCCGCCGCACAGTTAGTGAGCCGGCAGCTTAGCGTGCATTGGCTTGGCAGCCTACAGATCTGCCTGATGGGAGCCGATCAATCAGATTGATAAGACGCGACCAGGCATTCCTTGGCACTTTTGCGCAGCTTCTTGATCAAGCGTTCCTGACGCAAGGCATCGCTCTTGTCACGGCAGCGCTCGGTGTAGACCAGCGCCATCGCCGGGCTGGACAGAAAGAAGCGTGCGCCCTTGCCGCTCTGATGCTTGGCGAAACGGCGCACCGGGTCGTCGCTGATCCCGCAATACAACGAGCCGTTGGCCGCGCGCACGAGATAGACGAACCAGGATTTGCTCACTGGCTCGGCAACATCGACAGATTTTTCGCTAAGGCTGGTCATTTCGGGATCAAGGTGTGCAGGAAACAGGTCGCGATCTTATCAGCGACTCGCCTGAAATGCCTTCAGTCCCTTCAGCGCCTGCGCACGCACGGCGTTGCGCACCAGCGGCGTCCAGCCCAACAGCAAGCCCTTGAAACCCAGGGCCTGACGCGACCAGCGCCACAGGTCGAAGTGGTCGTGGTGCTCGCAGATCTTGCCGTCACGGAAGACGAAACGCGCCTGGATATCGTTGATCACCACGTTGCCGGTCTGGCTGAACAGATACGTCGCCACCCAGTGCGCTCCGCCACTGCGCTCGTCGGCGCGGACATTGTCGAAGGTCAGGGAGAAATCCTTGGCCCGGGTGATCAGCATGCGCCACATGTCGCCGGCATCGCTCCCGCGCAACTCGCCGAACGCCGGATCGCTGAACACCACGTCATCGGTGTAGCAGGCGGCCATGGCTTCGGCGTCGAGACGCTGGAAGGCCTGATAGAAGCGGTTGATCAGGGCGGCGTGGGCTTCGCTCATGGGCAAACTCCAGGGAATGGACAGATTGCCAGCACGATAAGCTGCAAATCGAAGAAACACTATCGGCATTCGCATGCCGAATACCAGCAACAGGCCACAGAAAAACACAAATCCCTCTGTGGGAGCGGGCTTGCTCGCGAATGCGGTGTATCAGTCACCATCAATGTTGGCTGATACACCGCATTCGCGAGCAAGCCCGCACACATCTGAAAATCAGTGCATTCAGATTTTTTCGCTTTGTACTTGCACGTACAAAGCCCGGCCCGCACCAAGGCCGGCGATGATCGCGCCGGTGCCAATGATGCCGAAGATCCAGCCCACCGCGTTCCAGCCGCCGGTCCAGTCATGCACCACGCCGACCGCGAACGGGCCCATCGAGGCCAGGGTGTAACCGAAGCCCTGGGACATGCTCGACAGGTTCGCCGCAACATGCGAATCCCGTGAGCGCAGCACGATCAGGGTCAGCGCCAGACTGAACGTACCGCCCTGCCCCAGACCCAGAAGAATCGCCCAGCCCCACAGACCGTCGATCGGCGCATACAGGCAACCGAACAAACCACCGAGGGTCAGCGCCATCACCACCACGATCGCCAGGCGCTGATCCTTGCCACGGGTCGCCAGCCACGGCGCCGCGAGGGAACTGGCGAGCTGGATGATCACCGAACCGGAGAGCACCAGACCGGCCTGGGTCGGGGTCAGTCCGCGACCGATCAGGATCGACGGCAACCAGCCAAACACAATGTACGCCAGCGACGATTGCAGGCCCATGTACAAGGTTACCTGCCAGGCCAGCGGATCACGCAACAGCCCGCGCACCCGATAGGCAACGTTGTGCGCGCCGTGTCTCTGTCCGACTTGCGGCAACCAGAACACCGCAGCCACCAGTGCCGGAATCACCCAGAAGCCCAGCCCCAGCGCCCAGCTGTTATCGAAGTGCTCGCTCAACGGCACGGTTGAACCCGCCGCCATCGCCGCGCCCAGGCACAGGGCCATGGTGTAGACGCCGGTCATGGTCCCGGCATGTTTGGCAAAGTCGCGTTTGACGATGCCCGGCAGCAGCACGCCGATAATGCCGATGCTCGCACCGCCCAGCACACTGCCGGCGAACAGGCCGATTTCACCGAAGTTGCTGCGCAAAATGATACCGCCGGCCAACGCCAACAGAATCCCCAGCACCACCCGCTCAGCGCCAAAACGCCGCGCGAGAATAGGCGCCAGCGGTGCGAACAAGCCGAGGCAGAGCACCGGCAATGTGGTCAGCAAACCGGCTTGAGCTGCCGACAAGCCAAGGCTTTTCGACACGTCGCTGAGCAGCGGCGCCATGCTCGACAGCGCCGGACGCAGGTTCAGTGCCACCAGAATCAGCCCCAACAGCAACAGCCACGGCCGGCGCACCAGCGGATGGCTTTGCTGCACTTGCTCGTCGTCAGCCTCGGCGTCGATCAGCAGCTCTTCAAGTTCCGCCGTACGTTTCGGGGTTGTGGATATCTCACTGCGGGACATGGATTTCTCGGCTTCAAGGTTCATTGATCAACTGCCTCGATATGGCTTTGGCCCGTTCCGGGTCGCGTTGTTCGACGGCATCGAGCAACTCGATGTGCAGGTCGAACACTTCCTGACGGCGCGGGACGATGTTCAGCGTCTGGCGCAATTGCGCGCCGACGATGCTGGAGAAATAGCGATACAGCTCGCTGAGGGTTGGATTGTGCGCGGCATCCACCAGTCGACGGTGGAACACCAGATCGCAAGCAATGTAGGTATCAAGATCGCCGTGGTAATGGCTGCCGCTGGTGCCGAGCGCTTCACGCAGCGCGGCCAGATCTTCATCGGTGCGACGCAATGCGGCCAGGCCGATCGCCTCGACTTCGAGGATATGCCGGGTCTCGCGCGCCTGTTCCAGTGAACAGCGGGACAACGCCTTGAGCGTGTCCATCGGATCGACCACTGCCCGCAAATAACTGCCGTCACCCTGGCGGATTTCGATCAACCCGGAAAACGCCAGCACGCGCATGGCTTCACGCACGGTGTTGCGGCTGATGCCGAGTTCGGCACACAACTCAGGCTCAGTCGGCAGACGCTCGCCGACCTGCCATACGCCATCGGTGATGCGTTGACGTAATTGATCCAGAGCCTGGTCGACCAGGGATCGCTTAATCAAAGGTGAAATGTCTGACATAGGATTCGCCCTTTCATCCAATCATAGGATGAATTTTCTGACATGTTAGTCAGCTGTGTGCAGGACGGCAACCACCTACGGTCAGGAGGAGGCTTCAGGAACCCTTTGCTCCCGATCTTTTTTTCGGAGTGTCGAAGACGTTGGTCCTACTCGCCCAGTAGAAAAATCATTCAACTGCGAAGTGATTTCCCACATTGCAGAGGAATATTTGCCGACATCACTCACAGCCATCGGACTTCAGACTTTGGAAATTAATCCGCGGGCGATTTCGTCCGTCATTTAGTTCAAAGGAAGAATGAAAAACTCATGGTAGAAATTAATTTCGGTATGCAGCACAGCCGCCCTTTTGCCTTGGAGAAAAACCGTCAACTGCTGGCCGTACGCAGCCACGCGGGAACGACTCTGGCGCACGCGCTTTGCTGCGAATCCGCCGACGCTGCACTGGAAGACTGCGAGCTAGTGCTGCATGTCGAGGACGCGGATGTACACGTCTACAAACTGCCTCGAAACTCGGACCCATCGCAACGCAAGGCCTTGCTTCGAGAGTTGCCGGACGTGCGTTTCGCGGGCAGCGTGCTGGTGGACCCGACTACTCAGGAGGCCGTGCTCTACACCGAGAATATCTTTTTGAAGTTTACCGATTCGCTGAAAGCGCCCGATTGCATGGCCATACTCCAAGAGCTGGGCCTGACCATAAAACAAGAGGTGCCTTACGCATCGAATGCTTTTTTCGTAGAGCATTCCGACGCCTGCGGCACCGACATTTTTACCCTCACCAGTGAATGGCTGAAACGCGACGAGATTCAGTACTGTCATCCGGAACTGCTGCGACAGGGGCAACGACGGGCGATCCATGCCAATCAATGGCACCTGAAGAAAACCACTGTGACCTATCAGGTCGAAATCGATGCCAGCGCCAATGTCGAAGCCGCGCATGAACTCGCACAGGGCGAGGGCGTCGTGATCGCCGTCATCGACGATGCGTTTGATATCGACCATCCCGAGTTTGCCGGAGACGGCAAAGTCGTCGGCGCACAGAACTTTGACCGACGTAACGCCAAACAGGGTCCACGGCCGAAAAATACCCTGGAACGTCATGGTACAGCCGCCGCCGGAGTGGCTTTCGCCAATGGCGAGGCCGGTGCCAGTGGTGTCGCGCCCAAGGCCAGCCTGATGCCGTTGAAACTAACCAAACCCCTGGGAGCACGTGCTGAGGCCGACGCTTTTTTCTGGGCCGCCGATCAGGGCGCCGACATCATTTCTTGCAGTTGGGGACCGGCGGAAGGTCATTGGGCCGACCCGGCTGACCCTCGTCACGCCCAGGTATTTCCCCTCGCCGCCAGCACTCGGCTGGCGATCGAGTACGCCGCCACCAAAGGCCGCAACGGCAAAGGCTGCGTCATCTTCTTTGGAGCAGGCAACGGTAACGAATGCGCCGATAACGATGGCTACTCCAGCCACCCCCATGTAATTGCCGTAGGTGCCTGCAACGACCAGAACCGGCGCAGCGCCTACAGCGATTTTGGCAAGGTGCTCTGGTGCTGCTTTCCCAGCGGCGATCAGCAACACCCTGATCCGAAGTTCAAACCTGCCACGTCGATCCCACAGACCCGTGGTATCCGCACCACGGATTTGAGCACAAGTTTCGCCGCCCAAACGTTGCCGGCCTACACCGAATCGTTCAGCGGCACCTCCAGCGCCTGCCCGGGCGCTGCGGGCGTCGCGGCGCTGGTACTTGGCGTCAACCCCGACCTCGATCGCCTGACCGTACGGCAGATACTCGCCGACTGCTGCGACAAGATCGGTCACGCCGACGACGGGCCGCTCGGTCAATACGATTCAAACGGCCACAGTCACTACTACGGACACGGGCGCCTCAATGCATTACGGGCCGTGCACATAGCGCTGGAGCTCAAAGGCAACGCGGGTTGATTCACGACCATGAAAAAAGCCCCGCCGGGCATCCGACGGGGCTTTGTTGTTAAACCAGCCTCCAGGCAATCAATGCAAAATCTGGCTCAGGAACAGCTTGGTACGGTCATTCTGCGGATTGTCGAAGAAGTCATTCGGTGCCGCCTGCTCGACGATCTCGCCCTTGTCCATGAAGATCACGCGATTGGCCACGGTGCGGGCGAAGCCCATTTCGTGGGTCACGCAGAGCATGGTCATACCGTCTTCGGCGAGGCCGATCATGGTGTCCAGCACCTCTTTCACCATCTCCGGGTCGAGTGCCGAGGTCGGTTCGTCGAACAGCATGATTTTCGGTTTCATGCACAGCGCGCGAGCGATCGCCACACGCTGTTGCTGGCCGCCCGACAGTTGCCCCGGGAATTTATGCGCCTGCTCCGGAATGCGTACGCGTTCCAGATAATGCATGGCGATTTCCTCGGCCTTGCGCTTGGGCATCTTGCGCACCCACATCGGCGCCAGCGTGCAGTTCTGCAGGATGGTCAGGTGCGGGAACAGGTTGAAGTGCTGGAACACCATGCCGACTTCGCGACGGATCGCTTCGATCTGCTTGAGGTCGTTGGTCAGTTCCACGCCGTCGACGACGATGCGGCCCTGCTGGTGTTCTTCCAGGCGATTGAGGCAACGGATAGTGGTCGACTTGCCGGAACCCGACGGGCCGCACAGCACGATACGCTCGCCCTGTTTGACGTTGAGGTTGATGTCTTTCAGCACGTGGAACTGGCCGTACCACTTGTTCACGCCCTGCATCTGGATAATGCCTTCAGGGCCCACAGGCTTTTTGATTGCTTCGCTCATTTACAGAGAACTCCTAACGCTTGTGGCCAGTGTCGAGCTTGCGTTCCAGATGCATGGAATAGCGCGACATACCAAAACAGAAAATCCAGAACACCAGGGCGGCGAACACGTAGCCTTCGGTGGCCATGCCCAGCCATTTCGGGTCGGCAGCGGCTTGCTTGACGCTGTTGAGCAGGTCAAACAGGCCGATGATGATCACCAGACTGGTGTCCTTGAACAGCGCAATGAAGGTGTTGACGATGCCGGGGATCACCAGTTTCAGGGCTTGCGGCAGGATCACCAGACCCATCGAACGCCAGTAACCGAGGCCCATCGCTGCAGCCGCTTCGTACTGACCTTTGGGGATCGCTTGCAGACCGCCGCGTACCACTTCGGCAACGTAGGCCGACTGGAACAGGATCACGCCGATCAGTGCCCGCAGCAACTTGTCGAAGTTCATGCCTTCAGGCAGGAACAGCGGCAGCATCACCGACGACATGAACAGCACGGTGATCAACGGCACGCCGCGCCAGAATTCGATGAAGGTCACGCAGACCACACGAATCGCCGGCATGTTCGAGCGACGGCCCAGCGCAAGGATGATCCCCAGCGGCAGGGCGCCAGCGATACCAACAGTGGCGATCACCAGGGTCAGCATCAGCCCGCCCCACTGGCTGGTCGCCACGGTGGTCAGACCGAAGACGCCGCCGTGCAACAGGAAGTACGCCACGATCGGGTAGATCACCAGGAAGCTCAGGCCGTACACCGCTTTACGCGCAAAGCGCGAGATGAACAGCGGTGCCACGCCAAGCACTGCCAGCCACACGGTGAGGTCTACGCGCCAGCGCAGTTCGGTCGGGTAGTAGCCGTACATGAACTGGCCAAAACGCTGCTGAATGAACACCCAGCAGGCGCCGTCCTTGGTGCAGTCGGCGCGGGTAGTGCCGACCCAGTTGGCGTCGAAGATCGCCCAGCTGAGGATCGGTGGTACCACCAGGTAGATCAGGTAAAACGCAAACAGGGTCAGCAGGGTGTTGAGCCAGCTGGAGAACATGTTCGCGCGCATCCACGCCACCACGCCGATGCTGCTGCTCGGTGGGGGCATGTCGGGTTTGAAAGTATGGGTTGTCATGCGCGTTTCCTCACCGCTCGATCAGCGCAATGCGCTTGTTGTACCAGTTCATCAGCAGGGAAATGCTGATACTGATCGCCAGGTACACGCTCATGGTGATGGCAATGACTTCGATGGCCTGGCCGGTCTGGTTGAGCACGGTGCCGGCGAACAGCGAAACCATTTCCGGGTAGCCGATACCGGCGGCCAGCGAGGAGTTTTTCGCCAGGTTCAGGTATTGGCTGGTCAGCGGCGGAATGATCACCCGCAGCGCTTGTGGAATGATCACCTTACGCAGAGTCGGGCCGTTGCGCAGGCCGAGCGAACGGGCCGCTTCGGTCTGGCCATGGCTGACCGACTTGATCCCCGAGCGCACGATTTCAGCGATGAACGCTGCGGTGTACACGGTCAACGCCAGGGTCAGCGCCAGCAGTTCCGGAATCAGTACCCAGCCACCGACAAAGTTGAAGCCCTTGAGTTGCGGCATCTCCCAGTGCAGCGGTGCGCCGAAGATCAGCGCGCACAAGGTCGGGATCACCAGCAGAATCGCCAGGCCAGTCCAGAACTTGTGGAACGGTACGCCGGTTTCTTCGAAACGCTTGTTGGCCCAGCGGCACATCAGCACGATGGCGACGATGGCCAGCACCACGCTGATGAAGAACGCCCAGAAGCCGTCAGCCATTTGCGCGGCCGGCATGTTCAGGCCACGGCTGCTGACGAAGAAGGTGTCGCCGAAGTTGTGACTGTTGCGCGGTCCCGGCATGGTCAGGAACACCGCGAAGTACCAGAACAGGATCTGCAGCAGCGGCGGAATGTTGCGGAATACTTCCACATACACGGTCGCCAGTTTGCTGATGATCCAGTTCGGCGACAGCCGCGCCACACCGACGATGAAGCCGAGCAGGGTCGCCAGGATCACGCCGATGAAGGTGACCAACAACGTGTTGAGCAAACCGATCACAAACACCCGCGAGTAACTGTCCGCTTCGGTGTAGGAGATCAGGTGCTGAGCGATGCCGAATCCGGCACTGCGCTCCAGAAAGCTGAAACCGGAGGTGATGCCCCGATGCTGCAGGTTGGTCTGGGTGTTATCGAACAGATACCAGCCCATGGCGACCACTGCCACGACGGTGATGATCTGAAACAGCCACGCACGCACTCGCGGATCGCTGAGGCTGAGCCTCTGCTTTGGTGCGCCGATTGAATTTTGCATGAAGTGCCCCGCAAGAAATGGAACAGAACATCACCCGGCGGTTGGCCCGCCGGGCGATAGATCCATTAGCGCACTGGTGGTGCGTACTGAATGCCGCCGTTGGTCCACAGCGCGTTCAGGCCACGGTCGATTTCCAGCGGAGTGCCCTTGCCGAGGTTTTTCTCGAAGATTTCACCGTAGTTACCGACCTGCGAAACGATTTTCACAACCCAGTCCTTCGGCAGTTTCAGGTCCTTGCCATATTCACCGTCAGCACCCAGCAGACGAGCGACGTCCGGGTTCTTGGTGGACTTGGCTTCTTCCAGCACGTTTTTCGACGTCACGCCGGCTTCTTCAGTGTTCAGCAGCGCGTAGCCAACCCAGCGAACGATCGCCAGCCACTCGTCGTCGCCGTTACGCACGACCGGGCCCAGCGGTTCCTTGGAAATGGTTTCCGGCAGCACCACGTAGTCTTTCGGCGAGGCCAGTTTGCTGCGCTGTGCATACAACTGCGACTTGTCGGAGGTCAGCACGTCGCAACGACCGGATTCCAGCGACTTGGCGCTTTCATCGGAGGTGTCGAAGGTGATCGGGGTGTACTTCAGGCCGTTGGCGCGGAAGTAGTCGGAGACGTTCAGCTCGGTGGTGGTACCGGCCTGGATGCAGATGGTTGCACCGTCCAGTTCCTTGGCACTTTTCACGCCCAGCTTGTTGTTGGCCAGGAAGCCCACGCCGTCGTAGTAAGTAATGAAGCCCGGGAATTTCAGCCCCATGCCGGCGTCACGCGAGCTGGTCATGGTGGTGTTGCGCGAAAGCAGGTCGATTTCGCCGGACTGCAGCGCGGTGAAGCGCTCCTTGGCGTTCAACTGGCTGAACTTGACCTTGTTGGCGTCGCCGAATACGGCAGCGGCTACAGCGCGGCAGACGTCAGCGTCGATCCCGAGGATCTTGCCCGAGGCGTCCGGTACCGAGAAGCCCGGCAGACCGTCGCTCACGCCACACTGCACGAAACCTTTCTTCTGCACGGCATCCAGGGTTGCACCCGCCTGAGCGAACCCGCTGACGCCGAGTACTGCTGCTGCAGTCACGACCGCCAGAGTGGATTTCAACATCTTCATTCAAACCTCCAGTTTTGCTCTTGTTGTGTCGGAGCTTGAGTCCAGTCGCACCCTTTTGAGGCGTTGTCGACCCGTGTTGGCTTTTTTTGGGGTCAACCGACGTAAGACCTTCGCTATGAGTCTAGTAGGAGAAAATCCACATCATGGATAACTCACTTCTCACCAATCGGCCGAACGGGCTGTAGCCCTTTCACGTTCGCTTTGCCCGTAGCGGCCATTGGCGAACATCCATCACCGGATTCGTTGCAATCCCGTCGCAAGACGTACACTGATAGTGTTACCGCCAGACGTAGGATGCTTCGTACAGAATCCTCCATAGCAAAGCCCGTACCACACCGCTTGCTGAAGCGATTGCGCGACAGGTCAATAGCAAAACTTGTAGCCTTGCGACATCTTCTTAACGGATCGACCGGGCGCGCACCTCAATCACGCACTTATTGAGAGCGCCCGCCCATTTTTGGAGCAGCCATGACCGAGCCCCTGATTCTTCAACCCGTAAAGCCCGCAGACGCCTGCGTGATATGGCTCCACGGCCTCGGCGCTGACCGCTATGACTTTCTGCCGGTCGCCGAAGCGCTGCAGGAAAGCCTGCTGACTACCCGCTTTGTATTGCCGCAAGCGCCAACCCAGCCCGTCACCATCAATGGTGGTTACGAGATGCCGAGCTGGTACGACATAAAGGCCATGAGCCCGGCGCGGTCGATTGACCGTGAGCAGTTGGAAGCGTCGGCGGATCGCATCATTGAATTGATCGAAAAGGAGCGCGCCAGCGGAATAGACGCTTCGCGGATTTTTCTTGCGGGGTTTTCCCAGGGTGGCGCCGTCGTCCTGCACACCGCCTATCTGAAGTGGCAAGGCCCGTTGGGTGGCGTACTTGCCCTCTCCACCTATGCCCCGACTTTCACCGACGAAATGGAGCTTTGCGCCAGTCAGCAGCGCATTCCGGCTTTGTGCCTGCACGGCCAGTTCGATGGTGTGGTGAAGAACTCGATGGGCCGCAGTGCCTATGAGCATTTGGTGAAGCATGGTGTCACCGTGACATGGCAGGAATACCCAATGGAGCACGAAGTGTTACCCGAAGAAATTCGCGACATCGGCGTCTGGCTGAGCGAGCGTCTACGCTGATTCGGCCGCTCAGCGGACCCCTTTGATCATCCCACTACGCCGCGCCCGTTTCTTGCATTACACTGGCCGGCGTACATTCCTTAACCAATTGATGAGATGACCGTGCTCAAAGCACTCAAGAAAATGTTCGGTAAAAGCGAGGCTGAGCAGCTCGCGCCAGTCCCCAGTGCGCCGTCGCACGCCCCCGGCCCTCGCAGCGAGGCTCCCAAGGCTGAACATCCGGCTCCGGTAGCGACACCCAAGCCTGAGCCGCAACCCGCTACCGCCGCCGAACCTGTCAGCGCCGAAGCGCCGAAACCGGCCCGCCCGCGTCGCGAACCGAAGCCCAAGGCACCGGTCATTCCCTGGAAACTCGAAGATTTCGTCGTCGACCCCCAGGAAGGCAAGACCCGCTTCCACGATTTCAAACTCGCTCCGGAACTGATGCACGCCATTCAGGACCTGGGCTTTCCGTACTGCACGCCGATCCAGGCGCAGGTGCTGGGTTTCACCCTCGCCGGCAAAGACGCCATCGGCCGCGCGCAGACCGGTACCGGCAAGACGGCCGCGTTCCTGATCTCGATCATCACCCAGTTGCTGCAGACCCCGCCGCCGAAAGAACGCTACATGGGCGAACCCCGTGCGCTGATCATCGCGCCGACCCGCGAGCTGGTGGTGCAGATCGCCAAGGACGCCGCTGACCTGACCAAATACACCGGCCTCAACGTGATGACGTTCGTTGGCGGCATGGACTTCGACAAGCAGCTCAAGCACCTCGAAGCGCGTCACTGCGACATTCTTGTCGCCACCCCGGGCCGTCTGCTCGACTTCAACCAGCGTGGCGACGTGCACCTGGACATGGTCGAAGTGATGGTGCTGGACGAAGCCGACCGCATGCTCGACATGGGCTTCATCCCGCAAGTGCGGCAGATCATTCGCCAGACCCCGCCGAAAAGCGAACGCCAGACTCTGCTGTTCTCCGCGACCTTCACCGAAGACGTGATGAACCTGGCCAAGCAGTGGACCACCGACCCTGCGATCGTCGAAATCGAAGTCACCAACGTGGCCAACGAAAACGTCGAGCAGCACATCTATGCAGTGGCCGCTGCCGACAAATACAAACTGCTGTTCAACCTGGTCAACGACAACGGTTGGGAGCGGGTGATCGTGTTTGCCAACCGCAAGGACGAAGTACGCCGTATCGAAGAGCGCCTGGTGCGTGACGGCATCAACGCCGCGCAACTGTCCGGCGACGTGCCGCAACACAAACGCATCAAGACCCTTGAAGGCTTCCGCGAAGGCAAGATCCGCGTACTGGTCGCCACCGACGTGGCCGGTCGCGGTATTCACATCGACGGCATCAGCCACGTGATCAACTTCACCCTGCCGGAAGTACCGGACGACTACGTGCACCGCATCGGCCGCACCGGTCGTGCAGGCGCTGACGGCGTGTCGATCAGCTTCGCCGGCGAGGACGACTCCTACCAGCTGCCGTCCATCGAAGAGAAGCTCGGTCGCAAGATCAGCTGCGAAACGCCACCGACGCACCTGTTGCGTGCGGTTGAGCGCAAGCGTCCGCAGTAAGCGACGTTTAAAAGAAAAGCGCAGCCGGCAACGACTGCGCTTTTTTTTCGCCCGGCATTTCATCAGGTGCTTGCGAGAGACAACTAAAAGTCCATAATAGACAAATTAGTTTGCTTTTAGACCCCGGAGCCTGACATGCCCAGTACGCCCTACGTGATTGACCAACATCAGGCTCGCGAGCTGCTGACGCGCATCGATGTGCCGCAGATCCTGCGCAAACTGTTTCGTGACCTCGCGGCCGGCCACGCCGTGCAACCGGCGCAACAACTGGTGGAATTCCCGCAGGGTGCCGGCGACTTCATCAATTACCTGGGCGTGCTGGCCGAAGACGGCGTGTACGGGGTCAAGACGTCGCCGTACATCGTCCGCGAACAGGGGCCGCTGGTGACGGCGTGGACCCTGTTGATGTCAATGCAAACCGGTCAGCCGTTGCTGCTGTGCGATGCCGGTCAGTTGACTACCGCGCGTACCGCCGCGACCACGGCGGTGGCGGTGGATGCCCTCGCTCCGCTGAAGGCTTCACGACTGGCGATCATCGGCAGCGGCAAGGTCGCTCAGGCGCATCTGCATTATGTGAAAGGTCTGCGTGACTGGCAGAGCATCAGCATGTATTCGCCGAACCTGCCTGAAGACGCTGAAACCCAAGCGCTGTTGAAACAGATCTTCCCCGGGCTGAAGATTGCCGACAGCCGCGAAACCGCCCTCGCCGGGGCCGACGTGATCATGCTCTGCACGTCGTCCGCAGGCCCGGTGATCGACCCGGCCACCTTGAGCAAACCGGCGCTGATCACCTCGATCAGCACCAACGCCCCGCGCGCCCATGAAGTGCCGCCGCAGCGTCTGAACGACATGCAGGTGTTCTGCGACTACCGTCTGACCACGCCAGGCTCGGCGGGTGAGATGTTGATCGCCACTGAACAGCATGGCTGGGACAAGGCTGCGATTGTCGGTGACCTTGCCGATCTGCTCAGCGAGAAAGTGCCGCGCCCCGGTTACGATCGTCACGTGTTTTTCCGTTCAATAGGCCTGGGCCTGGAAGACATTGCGCTGGCCAATGCGGTTTATCACTTAACCCACTAACACCACATATCCCTGTAGGAGTGAGCCTGCTCGCGATAGCGGTCTTACATTCAGCATTATTGTTGCCTGATACACCGCTATCGCGAGCAGGCTCACTCCTACAGGGATAGCGAACTCCTTGATATTGCGTCCACACCGGAGACTTTCATGAGCCAGGCAGATTTCATCATCATCGGCGGCGGGATCGCCGGCGCTTCCACCGGTTTCTGGCTGTCGCCGCACGCCAAAGTGATCGTGCTGGAACGTGAATCCCACCCGGGCTACCACTCCACCGGTCGCTCGGCAGCGCTGTACACCGCCGCTTATGGAACGCCTCAGGTACGGGCGCTGACGCTGGCCAGCCGTGAGTTTTTCGATCACCCGCCAAGCGGCTTCTGCGAGCACCCATTGCTCACGCCGCGCGGCGAAATGACCGTTGATTTCACCGGCGATGCCGCCGAACTGAACAACCAGTACCTCAGCGCCAAAGCCACGGTGCCGCAGATGCAATTGCTCAGTGCTGACGAAGCCTGCGCACGGCTGCCGATTCTGCGTCGGGAAAAGGTTCACGGTGCGATCTACGACCCGACCGCCAGCGACATCGACACCGATGCCCTGCATCAGGGTTACCTGCGCGGCATTCGCCGCAACAACGGCGAAGTGCACACCGATTGCGAGGTGCTGGGCCTGAGTCGCGATGCCGACGGCCAGTGGCAAGTGCAAACCAACGGCCAGAGCTTTACCGCCCCGATCATTATCAACGCCGCCGGCGCCTGGGCCGACAAGGTCGGTGCATTGGCCGGCGCGCAATCGCTGGGCGTGCAACCCAAGCGCCGTGCCGCGTTCATCTTCGCAGGCCCCGAGGGGGTCGACATTCACCACTGGCCGATGTTGGTCAGCCTCGACGAATCGTTCTACATGAAACCCGACGCCGGGATGTTCCTCGGCTCGCCGGCCAATGCCGACCCGGTCGAACCTCACGACGTACAACCGGAAGAGCTGGACATCGCCATGGGCATCTACCAGATCGAAGAAGCCACGACCCTGACCATCCGCCGCCCGACCCGCACCTGGGCCGGTTTGCGCAGCTTTGTCGCGGACGGTGATCTGCTCAGCGGCTTCGATCCACAAGTGCCAGGGCTGTTCTGGGTCGCCGCTCAGGGTGGTTACGGCATTCAGACCTCACCGGCCATGGGCCAGGCCAGCGCGGCATTGCTGCGGGGTCAGCCGCTGCCTGAGCCGCTGCAGCAGTTCGGTCTGAGCAGCGCCATGCTCTCGCCTGCACGGCTTGGCTGAGCACCCTCGCGGATGACGCGCCCAACGGATTGCGGCACACTCGCAGCGCCCCCTGTTCACGGGGGCGTTGACGCCGCCTGGAGCTCCACAATCATGACCGCCCCCGAATTCGATCCGGCACTGGATAACTTCCGTGCCGTCGCCGACGCCATCGCCACGCTGTTCTTTCCGCACGCCGAAGTGGTGCTGCACGACTTGCGCACGCAGAAAGTCGACTACATCGCCAACAACCTGTCCAAACGCGAGATCGGCGACGATTCATCACTTGAAGACATGCTCAGCGAGGATGTCAGCGACCGCAATATCGGCCCGTATGAAAAGCTCAATTGGGACGGCCAGAAGATTCGCAGCCTGAGCACGGTACTGCGCGACGGCGAACAGCGGCCGCTGGCGGTACTGTGCATCAACCTGAATATTTCGCTGTTCGAGAATGCCAAGGCTGCGCTGGACCTGTTCCTGTCACCGAGCAAGCTGATCCCGCAACCGGACTCACTGTTTCGCGATGACTGGCAGGAACGCATCAACACCTTCCTCCACGCCTGGCTGCGCGAGCGCCAACTGAGCCTGAATCTACTGACCCGCGACCACAAGCGTGAGCTGGTACTGGCACTGCACGCCGAAGGCGCATTCAAGGGCAAGAGCGCCTCGAACTATGTGGCCAACGTGCTGAACATGGGGCGGGCGACGGTGTACAAGCATTTGAAGGAATTGAAGGGCTAGGATCCAGCAGGTGTATTACCTGATCTGGCCCCATCGCGAGCAGGCTCGCTCCTACATTTGAAATGCGATCCCATGCAGGAGTGAGCCGGCTCCGGGCGGCGTTCCGACGATAGCGGGCCATCAGTCGCCGTAGATGTCAGACTTGAAATACTTCTCGGAAGTCTCCCACATTGGAATGCGTTCCCCTGTGGGAGGGGGCTTGCTCCCGAAGGCGGGCTATCAGTCGCCGTAGATGTCGGACTTGAAATACTTCTGGGAGATCTTCTGATACTCGCCACTCGCACGGATCCCGTCGATGGCCGTGTTCAACTCGCTGACCAGTTCAGTATTGCCCTTGCGCACCGCAATCCCCGCGCCCTCGCCCACGTACTTTGGATCCTTCAACTCAGGCCCGACAAACGCATAGCCCTTGCCACGCGGCATCGACAGGAAGTCCGTCAGCGGAATGGTGTCGGCGAAAATCGCATCGAGGCGCCCGGCCGCCAGGTCCATGTAGATCTCTTCGTTATTGCTGTAGCGCTTGACGTTAATGCCCTTCGGCTCAAACACCTCGGTGGCATAACGATCGGTAGTGGTGGCGCGCTGCACGCCGACGTTCTTGCCCTTGAGGCTGGCGTACTGGTCATCCACCGTGGCGCCGTCCTTCATCACCAGTCGCGATGAGGTGAAGTAGTACTTGTGGGTGAAATCCACCGACTTCTTGCGATCCTCGTTGATGGTCATCGACGACAGGGCCATGTCGATTTTCTTCACTTTCAGCGAAGGAATCAGGCCATCGAACTCACCCTCGACCCACACACACTTGGCCTTCATCTGCACGCACAGGGCATTGCCGATGTCGTAGTCGAAACCGACGATTTCACCCTTGTCGGTTTTCGAGGCGAATGGCGGATAGGCGGCCTCGATGCCGATGCGCAGGGTTTTCTCGGCGGCAAACACGCTGGTGCACGCCAACAGGCTCAGGGCCAGACCGGTGATGAGGGGGAGTTTCTTCATGTTCGTTCTCTCGCGGGTTGTTGTTGGTTTGGCAAGACAGAAGAAAAGAGCTGGAACGGCTTTTTTATACTTGTAAATCCATACTGGACTTTTACGTACAAACCGTCAATTGGGCAGAGAGTCAGGATATTGTTGTGTGGCGAATGACGCCATCGCGAGCAGGCTCACTCCTACAGGGGAACGCATTCCAACTGCAGGAGTGAGCCTGATCGCGATGACTGACTTGAGGACGACGCGGGTTTTATTTCTTCCAGCGATCGGCTGCGGCGTGATCACTGTCCCGCCCTTCAACCCAGCGCGGGCCGTCGCTGGTGTTTTCTTTCTTCCAGAACGGCGCGCGGGTTTTCAGGTAGTCCATGACAAAGGCGCAGGCATCGAAAGCGGCCTGACGATGGGCACTGGCTGCACCGACAAACACGATCGGCTCACCCGGCTCCAGCGCGCCGATGCGGTGCAACACTTCCAGCTTCAACAGTGGCCAACGCTGTTCGGCCTCAACGGTGATCTTGCCCAGGGCTTTTTCGGTCATGCCCGGGTAGTGCTCGAGAAACATCCCGGCCACGTCCAGCCCGTCATTGAAGTCGCGCACGTAGCCGACAAAACTCACTACCGCGCCGACGCCGACGTTGGCCGCGTGCATCGCGTTGACTTCAGCACCGGGATCGAACGCCGCGCACTGCACACGAATCGCCATGGCTCAGCCTCCGGTCACGGTGGGAAAAAACGCCACTTCGTCGCCGTCACTCACCGGCTCGTCGAGCTGGCACAGGTCTTCGTTGCGGGCGCACATCAGGTTCTGTTCGCTCAACACCTCGGCACCGCCACGTTGCACGAGCAGTGCGCGCACGTCATCGACGGTGGCGAAATCACCTTCGACCGCCACCGAATCCACGCCCAGCGCTTCCCGGTAACGGGCGAAAAACTTCACCGTCAGGTTCATGGCTGCTCCGCCTGGAAATGCCCGCTCTTGCCGCCGACCTTCTCCAGCAGACGCACGCTTTCGATGGTCATGCCGCGGTCCACGGCCTTGCACATGTCGTAGAGGGTCAGTGCGGCGACGCTGGCAGCGGTCAGCGCTTCCATCTCCACACCGGTCTGTCCGGACAGTTTGCAGCGCGCGACGATGCGCACACTGTCATCGCCTTCAGCACTGAGCTCGACTTTGACGCCGGTGAGCATCAGCGGGTGGCACAGGGGAATCAGATCACTGGTTTTCTTCGCTGCCTGAATGCCGGCGATACGCGCCACGGCAAACACATCACCCTTGGGATGGCCGCCACTGACGATCATCTGCAGGGTTTCGGGGAGCATGCGCACCAGCGCCTGGGCCGTCGCTTCACGGAACGTCACGGCTTTTTCGGTGACGTCGACCATGTTGGCGCGACCTTGGGAATCGAGATGAGTCAGCACGGGATTACTCCTGATCAGGAGCGTGGATTGTAAACCTGCGAGTCAAATTTCCGCACGCACGATTATCCGAACACAGAAGAACCTTGTGGGAGCGAGCCTGCTCGCGAAAGCGGATTCAGATTCACTGTAGATGTCGACTGATACACCGCATTCGCGAGCAGGCTCGCTCCCACAGGGGATATGCATTTATCCATAAAAAACCGGGCGGCTTTGCGGCCGCCCGGTTTTGGTTGTGATGCAGTTACAGATGGGTTTCGGCGTATTCGGCCAGAATCGAACGTGGCACGCCCTGCAGGGTGATGTGCACCCCGTTCGGGAAATCCTTGAAGCGTTCGGTCAGGTAGGTCAGCCCGGAGCTGGTCGCGGACAGGTAAGGGGTATCGATCTGTGCCAGGTTGCCCAGGCACACAACTTTGGAACCAGCGCCCGCCCGGGTGATGATGGTTTTCATCTGGTGCGGCGTGAGGTTCTGGCATTCGTCGATCAGGATCAGGCTCTGCTGGAAGCTGCGACCGCGAATGTAGTTGAGCGATTTGAACTGCAACGGCACTTTGCTGAGGATGTAATCGACGCTGCCATGGGTGTTTTCGTCATCCATGTGCAAAGCTTCGAGGTTGTCGGTAATGGCGCCCAGCCAAGGCTCCATTTTTTCCGCTTCGGTGCCGGGCAGGAAGCCGATTTCCTGGTCCAGGCCCTGCACGCTGCGGGTCGCGATGATTCGGCGATAACGCTTGCTGACCATGGTCTGCTCGATCGCAGCGGCCAGCGCCAGAATGGTTTTACCCGAACCTGCCGCACCCGACAGATTGACCAGATGGATGTCCGGATCCAGCAGCGCGTATAGCGCCAGACTCTGATAAATGTCGCGTGGTTTGAGGCCCCAGGCTTCCTGGTGCAGCAGCGGTTCCTGGTGCAGGTCGAGAATCAGCAGCCGATCTTCCTGAATTTCCTTGATCCAGCCGACAAAGCCCTGTTCATCGATGATGAACTCGTTGATATGCACCGCCGGCAGGTTGTCGATCAGTTGCACCTGATGCCAGGTGCGGCCGTGATCCTGACGGGTATCGACCTTGCTCACGCGGTCCCAGAAAGAGCCAGTCATGTTGTGGTAGCCATTGGGCAGCAGGGACACGTCATCGACCAGTTGGTCGGTGCTGTAATCCTCGGCATCAATGCCGCAGGCGCGCGCCTTGAGGCGCATGTTGATGTCTTTGGTGACCAGCACCACAGGCTTTTTTGGATCGCGGGTGTGCAGGTCGATCAACTGGTTGATGATTTTGTTGTCGTTCAGATGCTCGGGCAGAATCAGGCTCGACTCGGCCTGTTTGCTCATCAGAATTGACAGCAAGCCCTTCGGCCCGCCCTTGCCGCGCTGGATCGGCACGCCCAGTTCGACATCCTCGGGGGAGGCATCGCCCAGGGTCTTGTCAATCAGCCGGATAGCCTGACGGCATTCGGCAGCAACGCTGTGATGGCCGCTCTTGAGCTTGTCCAGTTCCTCAAGCACGGTCATCGGGATCGCGACGTGGTGTTCTTCGAAATTCAGCAGGGCATTTGGATCGTGAATCAATACGTTGGTATCGAGTACATAAAGGATTGGCTGGTTGGAAGAAGGGCTACGTCCGTGATCATCCATACTCGGTCACCTTTGTGGGAGCCATTCGACGCAATACCTGAGCGGTGCTGCGCCTCGAAGTGACTGCCGAAACCTCACCTGCGGAGATTCAAGTGACTGCAAACAAACGGGTCTTGGAAGACGCCACCTGTGTTGCAGGTTTCGGCGGTCTGTCTTCGTAATACTCCAAAACCCATGACATAAAAAAGTACTTTGACGGTTTTTTTAAGTTTATTTTGCAGAGTGACGAAAAGCCCTTGGCGGACCGTCCAGACACCGCTAAAGTCGGAAGTCCGCCTGCATCGAATTCTCTATAAAAATCGCCCCAAGCCCAATGTTCCCGGGCTTTTGCCGTTTATCAGCGAAACCCGTCCTGACAATCCTCCCAGCCGATCCCGCTTTGCGCAGTTTGCGTAATCAGCCACGGCAGCGCGGTCTTCACCGCATCCTGTTTCATGTTGAAATTGATCACCCCGTGGCGCCACAACAGCATCTGGGTCAACACCCGCTGCGCACTCGGCGCGCCCTTGAGTTTGCCCGCGCCGTCCTGGGCATCGATGTCCCACAGCGCCACTTGCAGACCCTGATTGCGGAAGAAACTGCCGGCATCACTGCGGCGCTGCCCCTCCGGCGGACGGAACAGCGGTACGTAGTTTTCCGGAAGCTTGCTCTTCACCAGATCGCTGCTGCGGCGCACCGAGTCCTGCCAGTCCTGCCAGTGGCTGTGGGAACGGAACTCCCAGCCCTGCACGCCAACGCACTGTTTCGAGAACTCCGATTGCAGGTTGCTCACCGAGCGATCCGCCAGCCGCGCCTGCACGTCCTTGCCCAGGAGGAAGAAGGTGCCGCTCAGATTGGATTTGCGCAGGTAGTCGGCGATCCAGTCGGTGTTGTCCGGCAGCAGATTGGCGGCGCTGTCGAAACTCAGCAGAAACAGCCGATCGTGCATCTCGTCGCCATTGCGCTCGTAGTCGCCAAAACGATCGACTTCGCTGCTGGTTTGCGGCGACAGCGCGGCCTTGCGCATCAGCTCGTCCAGGTACTGCAAATGAAACAGCCGGCTCGGCTCCGCCCACTTGGTGTAATAACTGTCGTCGCTGACCACGAACTTGGCCGCCTGCTCGCGCAACGACGGCAAATCTTCGACGAGGAAGCAGAAGGAGGCGTCCTGATCGCAGCTCTGCTGGGCGAAGTTGTAGCCGGCCAACAGTCGTTCCCACAACCGCTGACGCAGGCTGTTGATCGCGCCGAGATTGACCGTACGCAGCCCTAGACGCTGGGCCAGCGCGGCCTCGTCCAGCGCTTCGGTGCCGAGCAGGCCACGGGCGAACATGAGGATTTCCGCGCGGGACGCGACGTCGAACAGGGTCGGGTTGCTGAGCTGCTCCGGCCAGGTGCTGCGATCCAGCGTCGCCACGTCACCCGGTGCCGCCATGGCACCGCAGCTCAACAGCCACGCGGTGAATAAAAGAACAATGCGCAAAGGGGTGTCTCCATAACCAAACCCGCGCGGCACTATAGCTGATCTCACACGATTCTTTGCAGCAACACCTAGTCCCTGTGGGAGCGGGCTTGCTCGCGAATGCGGTGGGTCATTCAACACCTATAGCGACTGACACGGCCTCTTCGGGAGCAAGCCCCCTCCCACAAGGGAATTGAGGTGAGCCGTCGATCACCTATGGGCTTGATAGCTGGAGTCAGCACCGCCAACCCCCTAGAATCGCCCCCACGATTAAAGGAGACGACTTCATGCTGATGGTGATTTCCCCCGCCAAGACCCTCGATTATGAAACACCGCCGGCGACCCAGCGCTTCACTCAGCCGCAATACCTCGACCATTCCCAGGAGCTGATCCAGCAACTGCGCGAACTGAGCCCGGCGCAAATCAGCGAACTGATGCACGTGTCCGACAAGATCGGCGGCCTGAATGCCGCGCGTTTCGGCAGCTGGACGCCCGCCTTCACCCCGGCAAACGCCAAGCAGGCCCTGCTCGCGTTCAAGGGTGACGTGTACACCGGTCTCGATGCGCAATCGTTCAGCGAAGACCAGTTCGACTACGCGCAAAAGCACCTGCGGATGCTCTCCGGCCTCTATGGCCTGCTGCGTCCGCTGGACCTGATGCAACCGTATCGTCTGGAAATGGGCACCAAACTGGCCAACGCCCGTGGCAAGGATCTTTACGCATTCTGGGGCACGCGCATCAGCGAATGGCTCAACGAAGCGCTCGCCGAACAAGGCGATGACGTGCTGCTGAACCTGGCCTCCAACGAATACTTCTCGGCGGTCAAGCGCAGCGCGCTGAATGCGCGGATCATCAACACCGAGTTCAAGGACTTCAAAAACGGCCAGTACAAGATCATCAGTTTCTACGCGAAGAAGGCCCGTGGCCTGATGAGCCGTTTCGTGATTCAGGAACGGATCAACGATCCGGCTGCCCTCAAACAGTTCGATGTGCAGGGCTATCGCTTCAGCGCCGAGCAATCGAAACCGGACAACCTGGTGTTTTTGCGCGACCACGCCCCGGAATAAAGCATGCCCATTGCACGACTCTTTCTATAAAGAGTCGTGCAGCTCGCACGACGTCAAAAATCCCTCGCCATATTTCGCCGTTTTATTGGCGCCATAAAATCGTCCTCCCCAATTCTAATTTTAGTTTCACTCGACAGCCGCGATTTTTTTCAGTAGTGGCACCTAAATTTTTTCACGGTAGTGGCACAAAAACATCTAACGCGATTATCCGCCTATTAATAAAGGGCGAAATCGAAAGTGCTATCAAATTGAGACCAGTGCCATCTTTGGCAATATTTCAAAAAATTTCAGATTCGACGATGAACGGGTAGGAACTATGTCCAAATGCATAGCTCATACCACCGGTAACGATTCTCGCCGAGTTTGTACGAGATAACTTACGCAGAGCGGAGAACCATGTAACCAAGTTGTCACAGCAACTTGCCTAGATGGCTCACTCATCTGATCAACTAACGATGGATAGGTGATACGCACCATAAACATCCTCTACAAGGCCAAGGCTGCGCCCCTGTAGACGTGCTCGCCTGAGCACCCAACCGCTTGATTTAAGGGCGTTACGTCCGACATCAGGTGGGCGGAACACATGCACAAGAGTCTTCCAGCAAGAAGATCGGCTGCATAACAGGGCAAGTCATAACAACCAGGCCTAGTTGCGCACATCTTGAGTGCATTTATTTAGACACTCGGAACTTAGTATGCCTGCACACGGCATTGTGGCGCCTGCATGCCGCACTTCCGAGTGCACTATGACCGCTGAACACCATTAACTCCGGCCATCTAATGGCTTGATAAAACACAGAGGTAATTGCGATGCGCATCAGCATATTTGGTTTGGGTTACGTTGGCGCAGTGTGTGCCGGTTGCCTGTCTGCACGGGGCCATGACGTGGTTGGCGTCGATGTTGCCAAAGACAAGATCGACATGATCAACGCCGGCAAGTCGCCGATTGTTGAACCAGGTCTGGGCGAACTTCTGGCTCAGGGTATCGAGACCGGTCGTCTGCGCGGTACAACCAACTTCGCCGAGGCGATTCGTGACACCGACCTGTCGATGATCTGCGTCGGTACACCGAGCAAGAAGAACGGCGATCTGGAACTGAACTACATCGAGGCCGTGTGCCGCGAGATCGGTTTCGTGCTGCGTGAAAAATCCACTCGCCACACCATCGTGGTCCGCAGCACCGTGCTGCCGGGCACCGTCGCCAACGTGGTGATCCCGATTCTCGAGGACTGCTCGGGCAAGAAGGCCGGCGTCGACTTCGGCGTCGCGGTCAACCCGGAATTTCTGCGTGAATCCACCGCCATCGCCGACTACGACCTGCCACCGATGACCGTCATCGGCGAATTCGACAAAGCATCCGGCGACGTTCTGCAATCGCTGTACGAAGAACTCGATGCACCGATCATCCGCAAGGACATCGCCGTTGCCGAGATGATCAAGTACACCTGCAACGTCTGGCACGCGACCAAAGTGACCTTCGCCAACGAGATCGGCAACATCGCCAAAGCGGTTGGCGTCGATGGCCGTGAAGTGATGGAAGTGGTCTGCCAGGACAAGACCCTCAACCTGTCCCAGTACTACATGCGCCCGGGCTTCGCCTTCGGCGGTTCGTGCCTGCCCAAAGACGTGCGCGCCCTGACCTACCGTGCAGGTTCGCTGGACGTCGAAGCGCCGCTGCTCAACTCGCTGATGCGCAGCAACGAATCGCAAGTGCAGAACGCCTTCGACATCGTTGAAAGCCACGACAAACGCAAAGTCGCCCTGCTCGGCCTGAGCTTCAAGGCCGGTACCGATGACCTGCGCGAAAGTCCGCTGGTGGAACTGGCCGAAATGCTGATCGGCAAGGGTTACGACCTGAGCATCTACGACAGCAACGTCGAGTACGCCCGTGTTCACGGCGCGAACAAGGACTACATCGAGTCGAAGATCCCCCACGTGTCGTCCCTGCTCAACGCGGACTTCGATTCGGTGATCGACAACTCCGACGTGATCATCCTCGGCAACCGCGACGAGAAGTTCCGCTCGCTGGCCCAGCAAGCACCGCACGGCAAACAGGTCATCGACCTGGTCGGCTTCATGGCCAAAGCCACTGACGCCGGTACGCGCACCGAAGGCATTTGCTGGTAACTCAGCGCCAAGCGACAAGCTTCGAGCTGCAAGTCAAAGCGATTTGCTTGCAGCTTGACGCTTGCAACTTGAAGCCTCCCTTACCTTCGGATGACGCTGATGAGCAAGCTCAAACATTTTTTTCTGCAATCAGCCGGCTGGTTTTTTTATCTCAGTCTGCTGATGGGCCTGGCCTTGATGCTGCCCACGTCCACGTTCGACTCCGAGTCGAAGGACTTCATTTTCCTGATTGGCGCCGTGGGTATCTGGCGCTACTCGATGGGTGCAACGCACTTTGTGCGCGGCATGATTTTTCTCTACATCGTTTACCCGCACCTGCGTCGCAAAGTACGCAAGCTGGGTAAAGCGGCGGACCCGTCGCATGTGTTTCTGATGGTCACCAGTTTCCGTATCGACGCGCTGACCACGGCGCAGGTCTACAGCTCGGTGATCCGCGAAGCCATCGACTGCGAACTGCCGACCACCGTGGTCTGCTCGATCGTGGAAATGTCCGATGAGTTGCTG
The DNA here is from genome assembly GCF_002878485.1 of Pseudomonas sp. AD21. Lineage (NCBI taxonomy): Bacteria > Pseudomonadati > Pseudomonadota > Gammaproteobacteria > Pseudomonadales > Pseudomonadaceae > Pseudomonas > Pseudomonas sp. AD21. The sequence continues at coordinate 28,173 of NZ_NQYG01000022.1, read as the reverse complement.
GTCAAGGCACTCTGGGCGCGGATGAATCCGCCGGCACGAGTCAAACTCGACTTCGTGCGCATTCCCGGCACCGGCAAGCGCGATGGCCTGGCCTATGGTTTCCGCGCGATCTCCCGTCACCTGCCGGACGACCGCGCCGTGGTCGCCGTGATCGACGGCGACACCGTGCTCGGCGAAGGCTCTGTGCGCAAGACCGTGCCGTGGTTCCAGCTGTTCGGCAACGTCGGCGGCCTGACCACCAATGAGTTCTGCGAAGTGCGCGGCGGCTACATCATGAGCGAATGGCACAAGCTGCGTTTCGCCCAGCGCCACATCAACATGTGCTCGATGGCCCTGTCCAAGCGCGTACTGACCATGACCGGGCGTATGTCGGTATTCCGCGCCACGGTGGTGACCAACCCGGAATTCATCGCCGACGTCGAAAGCGACTCGCTGCAACACTGGCGCCTGGGCCGTTTCAAGTTTCTCACCGGCGACGACAAGTCGAGCTGGTTCAGCCTGATGCGCCTGGGTTACGACACCTTTTATGTGCCGGATGCGGCGATCAACACCGTTGAACACCCGCCGGAAAAGAGCTTCATCAAGGCCAGCCGCAAACTGATGTTCCGCTGGTACGGCAACAACCTGCGCCAGAACTCACGCGCCCTGGGCCTGGGTGTGAAACGCCTCGGCGCGTTCACCTCGGTGGTGCTGTTCGATCAGCGCGTGTCGATGTGGACCTCGCTGCTGGGGCTGACCGTGGCAATCATCGCCAGCTTCAAGTACGGCGGCGCGTTCATCCTCGCCTACCTGCTGTGGATCGGCATCACCCGCCTGATTCTGACCCTGCTGCTGTCGTGCTCCGGTCACCGGATCGGCCCGGCCTACCCGGCGATTCTCTATTACAACCAGATCGTCGGTGCGCTGGTGAAGATCTACGTGTTCTTCCGCCTCGACCAACAATCCTGGACTCGCCAACCCACTTCCCTGACCCGTGATCTCGCCAGCTTTCAACGTTGGTTCAACACCTGGTCGTCTCGGACCATGACCTTCTCCGCCGGCAGCATTTTCGTCGCCGTGCTGCTGATGATGGTCTGACCCGCCCCTATTGAATTAACAAGGAAATCGCCCCTATGAATACCGCCGTCAACGCCAACGTAGTGCATGAATCTGAAGCTCAGCGCCAGCACGCCCGGGTAAAAATCCCGGCCAAACTGCGGTTCTTCGGCCCAGACCGGACGCCAGTCGAAGCGCGGGTCCTCGATCTGTCCGCCGGAGGTCTGGCGTTCAACGCCGGGCAACTGCCGCTCAAGGCCGGCGACGTGTACAAGGCGCGTCTGCAGTTCGTGATCGACAACCTCGGCCTGGCCATGGACGTCGAACTGCAAGTGCGTTCCTACGACCGCCAGACCGGCCGCGCCGGTTGCCAGTTCCAGAACCTGGAGCCACAGGACATCTCGACCCTGCGTCACCTGATCACTTCGCACCTGGCCGGCGATATCGTCAGCATGGGTGAAGTGTTGGCGACCCTGCAGCGCGACAACTTCACCAAGGCGCGCAAGGTCAAGGACGGCGGCCACGGCATGACCCCGTTCGGCCGTCTGAAAGCGGTGACCTTCAGCGCCGGGGTGTTCGCCATCGGTCTGGTCGCGTTCGGTTTCGTCTTCAAGTCGGTGTACGGCATGTACTTCGTCAGCCATGCGCAGGCGGGCCTGGTCAGCGTGCCGGGGATGAACATCACCATGCCGCGCGACGGCACCGTGCAGAGCCTGGTCAAGTCCGACGGTGTTGCGGCCAAAGGCGCACCGCTGGCGACGTTCAGCACCAGCATGCTCGACGTGCTCAAGGGCCATCTGGACGAAGACCAACTGCAACCGGCCAAGGTTGAAGAACTGTTCGGCAAGCAGATGACCGGCACCCTGACCTCCCCTTGCGATTGCACCGTCGCCCAGCAACTGGTGGCTGACGGGCAGTACGCGAGCAAGGGCGACGTGATCTTCACCCTGGTACCGCGCAACACCCAGGCCACCGTCGATGCGCGCTTCTCTTATCGCCAGTTCGGCGACGTGCGTCCGGGCACCCGGGTGAGCTTCCAGATCGCCGGCGAAGACCAGACCCGCACCGGCAAGATCATCAGCAGCACCAGCCTGAAGAGCGCCGACCTGTCCTCCGACATCCGCGTGCAGATCCAGCCGGACGAGCCGCTGGACAGCACCTTCGCCGGTCGCCCGGTGGAAGTGAACAGCGACCGTGGTCCGAACCTGAACTGGCTGATCGACAAAGCCATGGCTGCCGGTCTTTAAGTCGAGGACATGCCTGTGACTACTCCAACTCTCTTGAATACGCCGCAGCCCTTGTGGGAGCGGGCTTGCTCGCGAATGCGATTGAACATTCAGAATCAGTGTGGGCTGACACACCGCTTTCGCGAGCAAGCCCGCTCCCACATGGGTCCTCTGTGTGCAGTTGCATTAGCAGTCTCTCTGGCCGGTTGCGCCGGCCTGCCTGACCAACGTCTGGCCAACGAAGCACTCAAGCGTGGTGACACCGCCACCGCCGCGCAGAACTACCGTGCGCTGGCGGACCTGGGTTACAGCGAGGCGCAAGTCGGCCTCGCCGATATTCAGGTCGACAGCCGTGATCCCGAGCAGATCAAACAGGCCGAAGCGACCTACCGCGCCGCCGCCGACGTGTCGCCACGGGCCCAGGCCCGTCTCGGTCGCCTGCTGGTGGCCAAACCAGGTTCCACCGAAGCCGAGCACCACGAGGCCGAAAGCCTGCTGAAAAAAGCCGCCGCCCATGGCGAAGGCAACACGTTGATCCCACTGGCGATGCTGTACCTGCAATACCCGCACAGCTTCCCCAACATCAACGCTCAGCAGCAGATCGATCAGTGGCGCAAATCCGGCTATCCGGAAGCGGGTCTGGCCCAGGTGCTGCTGTATCGCACCCAGGGCACTTACGACCAGCATCTGGATGACGTGGAAAAGATCTGCAAAGCCGCACTCAACACCACCGACATCTGCTACGTCGAACTGGCCACGGTCTATCAGAAACGTGCCCAGCCGGAGCAACAGGCCGAGCTGATCAAGCAGCTGCAGGCTGGTTACAGCCGTGGCAGCGTCACCGCGCAGCGGGTCGATTCCGTGGCTCGTGTACTGGCTGATTCGACCCTGGGCAAGACCGACGAAAAGACCGCGCAAGCGCTGCTCGAACCGATCGCCCCGGGCTACCCGGCGTCGTGGGTGACCCTCGCGCAACTGCTTTACGATTTCCCGGAACTGGGCGACGTGGATCAGATGATGAAGTACCTCGACAACGGCCGCGCCGCCGACCAGCCGCGCGCCGAGCTGTTGCTGGGCAAGCTCTACTACGAAGGCAAAATGGTTCCGGCCGATGCGAAAGTCGCCGAAGCACACTTCCAGAAAGCCGTCGGCCGTGAAGTCGCCGCCGACTACTACCTCGGCCAGATCTATCGCCGTGGATATCTGGGCAAGGTCTATCCGCAGAAGGCTCTCGACCATCTGCTGACCGCTGCGCGCAACGGCCAGAACAGCGCCGATTTCGCCATCGCCCAACTGTTTTCCCAAGGCAAGGGCACCAAGCCCGACCCGCTCAACGCCTACGTGTTCAGCCAGTTGGCCAAGGCACAGAACACACCGCAAGCCGATGAACTGGCGACCACCCTCGCAGCGCAATTGCCGCCCGAGCGTCTGGCCGAAGCCCAGCGCCTGCTGCAACAGGAACAGGCCAGCCGTGGCGCCCTGAACCAGAACACGCTGCAACTGCACGCCCTGCAAGAAGACGGCGAGGAATCCCTATGAAGTTGAATCCCTTTGTGAAGGCCGGTATTGGCCTCACGTTCGCGCTGATCTGGTCTTGCCCGACTCTGGCCGCGATGACCGAAACCAAGAACTTCGGCCTGGAAGTGAAAATCACCGGCCAGTCCGAAGACGACCGCGACCTCGGTACCGCACCCGGTGGCGACGTCAACGGTGTGGGCCTGGACCTGCGTCCGTGGATCTACGGCGAAAGCGGCGCGTGGAGCGCCTACGCCATGGGCCAGGCCGTGACCTCCACCGACATCATCGAGACCGACACCCTGCAGCAATCCGATGGCGCCGCAACCACCGACAGCGGTGACCGCCAGACCAAGAAAAACTACTTGGCGATGCGCGAGTTCTGGGTCGGCTACAGCGGCTTCACGCCGTACCCGGGCGAAATGCTCAAGTTCGGTCGCCAGCGCCTGCGCAATGACGACGGCCAATGGCGCGACACCAACATCGAAGCGCTGAACTGGACGTTCGACACCACCCTGCTGCGCGCCAACGTCGGCGTCGCCGAACGCTTCAGCGAATACCGCACCGACCTGAAAGAACTGGCCCCCAAAGACAAGGATCGCCTGCACGCCTACGCCGATGCCGCCTACCAGTGGACACCGGGTAACTGGGTCGGCATTCGCGGCCACCACACCCACGATGACGGCAAACTCGATTACGCCGAACCGGGTGTGCCCCGCGACACCCTCGATAAAACCCAGAACGGCGACATCAGCTGGCTCGGCCTGACCGCCGACAGCGACGCCTACAACTGGCGCAACACCAACACCGTCAACTACTGGGGCAGCATCACCGGCATGAGCGGCGACCGCGACACGGTCAACGCGCTGAACGCCGACGGTACGCGCCCGGCACAAGCCAAGCGCAGCGACGACATCAACGGCTGGGCCACCGACCTCGGCGTGCGTCTGCGCCTCGATCCGCAGTGGCAGGTCGGCGCGGCGTATGCCCGTGCCAGCGCCGACTACCAACAGAACGGTCTGGAGAGCAACCGCTCCAACTACACCGGTACGCGCTCACGCGTTCACCGCTTCGGCGAAGCGTTCCGTGGCGAAATGAGCAACATGCAGACCGCCACCCTGTTCGGTTCGTGGATGCTCAACGACCAGTACGACGCCAGCCTGATCTACCACAAGTTCTGGCGCGTGGACGGCAACAAGCCGGTGGGCAGCAACGGCATCAACGCCGTGGAAAACAACACCGACGACGTCACCGGCGCGATCCTCTCCAGCACCTCGCTGCCGCTGCAGGATGGCAACAAGGACCTGGGTCAGGAGATGGACCTGGTGGTCACCAAGTACTTCAAGCAAGGCCTGCTGCCGGCGGCGCTGAGCCAGTCGATCGATGAACCGTCGGCGCTGGTGCGCTTGCGTGGCGGCGTGTTCAAACCGGGCGATGCCTATGGCAAGCAGGTTGATTCGTACATGCACCGCGCGTTCATCGACGTGATCTGGCGCTTCTGATGCAAACCGCCAAGGGAGTGCCCGACATGCACCATGCAAGGAAAGGCTCGCTCAGCCTGTTGGCCGGCGCCATGCTGCTGGCCTCCGCTGGCGCCTTCGCCACGGTGGAACCGGCCAAGCCTGTGACCACCGCCAAAGAGCTGCAACAAGCCAAGACCTACACCGTCAGCAGTGCACCGACCGAGGCGCTGGAACTGGCCAAGCCGAAACTGCCCGACTTGTCCGGCTTCACCGCCGAGGCTGCCGCCGCGAAAATCGTGCGCAGCAAACCGGGCAAGATCAGCGTGCGCCGGATGATGCAGGAAGACGCCCTGAAGGACTTTATCGGCGGCGACAACAAGATGGCTGAATGGGTGGTGCGTCAGCACGGCATCCCGCAGGCGATCTTCGTCGACGACGGCTACCTGAACCTCAAGGACCTGGCGAAGAAACTGCCCAAGCAGTACTTCAGCGAAACCTCGCCGGGCGTGTACCTGGCGAAGTTGCCGATCGTCGTCGGCCGTAAAGGCATCCTCGAAATCGATGGCCAGACCCAGGAATTGCGCCTGTCGCAAGAGGGCGGTTCGTTCCTGGTCAACGACGGTCAGTTGTTCGTGCGTGACACCAAGGTCACCGGCTGGCGCGAGAAGGACAACGGCCCGGCCACCTTCCGTTCACCGAAGGAGTTCCGTCCGTTCCTGCTGGCCTGGGGCGGCACCGAGACCTACATCGTCAACAGCAAGATGGCCAGCTTCGGCTACGCCAACAGTAAGTCGTACGGGGTGAGTATTTCCCAGTACACGCCGAACATGGCCAAGGTGCTCAAGCGTCCCGAGCCGACTGGCTGGATCGTCGGTTCCGAGTTCTCCGACATGTGGTACGGCTTCTACTGCTACGAGACTCGCGACTTCGTGGTCAAGGGCAACACCTACAAGGACAACATCGTCTACGGCATCGACCCGCACGACCGCTCCCACGGGCTGATCATTGCCGAGAACACCGTCCACGGTACGAAGAAGAAGCACGGGATCATTATTTCCCGTGAGGTCAACGATAGCTTCATCTTCAACAACAAGAGCTTCGACAACCATCTCTCGGGCCTGGTGATCGACCGTAACAGCGTCAACAACATCATTGCCTACAACGAGATCTACAAGAACCACACCGACGGCATCACCCTCTACGAGTCCGCCGACAACCTGCTGTGGGGCAACAAGGTCATCAGCAACAAGCGCCACGGCATCCGCATTCGTAACAGCGTGAACATCCGCCTCTACGAAAACGTCGCCATGGCCAACGGCCTGACCGGCGTCTACGGCCACATCAAGGACCTGACCGACACCGACCGTGACATCAAGCTCGACCCGTTCGACGCCCAGGTGTCGCTGATCGTGGTTGGCGGTGAACTGGCGGCCAACGGCAGCGGCCCGCTGTCGATCGATTCGCCCTTGAGCGTCGAGCTGTACCGCGTATCGATGCTGGCGCCGACCAAATCCAGCGGCATCAGTTTCAACGGCATCCTCGGCGAGCGCCAGGATGAAATTCTCGACCTGCTGGTGCGCCAGCAGAAAGCCGTGCTGATCGACCCTGTCGAACGCCAGACCGAAATGCGGGACTGAGGATAATTTTATGCACTCACACTTGATCAAATTACTCAGCCTGTCGGCCCTGACCGTGGGCATTCTGGCGGCCAGCAATGCTGCTCGCGCCGATGAAGCGGCGGGCGCCACACCGCCGAAGTTCAGCGCCGAACCGTGCTGCAACCTGTGCCCGGCCGCCCACGACGCGAAGAACTACACCACGCGTTATCAGCAGAACTTCACCACCCTGGTGCAGGCGCAGGGCGACTGGCTGTTCCGCACGCAGGAAGATTTGCGCACCGAGTTCAACACCACCCCGGCCGGCTACAAACGCCTGCAACAGCTGCATGATGCGTTCAAGAGCAAAGGCGTCGAACTGGTGATCGTCTACCAGCCGACCCGTGGCCTGGTGAACCGCAACAAGCTCAACCCGCAGGAAAAAGCCGCGTTCGATTACGAGAAAGCGCTGGGCAATTACAAGACCATGCTCGGCCGTTTCGCCAAGATGGGTTACGTGGTGCCGGACCTGTCGCCGCTGACCAACGAATCGCTGCCGGACACTCTGCCCGCTCACGATTTCTACTTCCGTGGCGACCAGCACTGGACCCCTTACGGCGCCCAGCGCACGGCGAAAATCGTCGCCGAAAAGGTCAAGCAGATCCCGGCCTTTGCCGACATTCCCAAGCGTGAATTCGAAACCAAGCGCTCCGGGCGCATGGGCAAGACCGGCACCCTGCACAACATGGCCGGGCAACTGTGCGGCACCAGTTACGCGATCCAGTACATGGATCAATTCACCACCGAGCCAAAAGGCGAGGCCGGTGACGGCGACCTGTTCGGTGATTCCGGCAACCCGCAAATCACCCTCGTCGGTACTTCGCACAGTGGCAAGAACTACAACTTCGCCGGCTTCCTCGAAGAGGCCATCGGCGCCGATATTCTCAACGTCGCGTTTCCTGGCGGTGGCCTGGAAGGTTCGATGCTGCAGTACCTGGGCAGCGACGAATTCCAGAAGACTCCGCCGAAGATTCTCATCTGGGAATTCTCGCCGCTGTACCGCCTCGACCAGGAAACCATCTATCGCCAGATGATGTCCCTTCTCGACAACGGCTGCGAAGGCAAAGACGCCCAGATGACCGGCAGCACCACGCTGAAACCGGGCACCAGGCAAGAACTGCTGGTCAACAGCAAAAACCTGAACCTGCAGAACAGCAGCCACCAGGTCGACATCCGCTTCGCCGACACCTCGGTGAAAACCCTGCACGCCACCCTCTGGTACATGAACGGTCGCCACGAGGACATCAAGATCGAGAAACCGGAAACCTCCGACACCGACGGTCGTTTCGCCTTTGAGTTGCGCACCGACGAAGACTGGGCCTCGCAAAACCTGCTGGCGGTCGAAGTCCAGGGTCCGGAAGCGGGCACTGCGCCACAAAAAGTCGAAGCGAAAATCTGCAAACGCAACGTATTCCCGGGCGCTGGGCAACAAACCGCTCAGGTCGGGCAATGAGGTCTGCTATGCGAAATCCGAAATTGAAATCTTTATTGGCCCCCACCCTGCTGAGCCTGGCGATGTTCGCCGGCGCCACACAGGCCGCTGCGCCACTGCGCCCACCGCAGGGCTACTTCGCACCGGTGGATAAATTCAAGACCGGCGACAAAAGCGAAGGCTGCGACGCGATGCCGGCGCCGTACACCGGACCGCTGCAATTTCGCAGCAAATACGAAGGCTCGGACAAGGCCCGCGCGACGCTGAACGTGCAGTCGGAAAAAGCCTTCCGCGACACCACCAAAGACATCACCACGCTGGAACGCGGCACCGCCAAACGGGTGATGCAGTTCATGCGCGACGGTCGCCCGGAGCAGCTCGATTGCACGCTGAACTGGTTGACCGCGTGGGCCAAGGCGGATGCGTTGATGTCCAAGGACTTCAACCACACCGGCAAGTCGATGCGCAAATGGGCGCTGGGCAGCATGGCCTCGTCCTACATTCGCCTGAAGTTCTCCGACTCGCATCCACTGGCCGAGCATCAGCAAGAGGCGCAGTTGATCGAGGCGTGGTTCAGCAAAATGGCCGACCAGGTGGTCAGCGACTGGGACAACCTGCCGCTGGATAAAACCAACAACCACTCGTACTGGGCCGCATGGTCGGTGATGGCGACCTCGGTTGCGACCAACCGCCGCGACCTGTTCGACTGGGCGGTGAAGGAATACAAGGTCGGGGTCAATCAAGTCGACGCCGACGGCTACCTGCCGAACGAACTCAAGCGCCAGCAACGCGCCCTCGCCTATCACAACTACGCCCTGCCGCCGCTGGCGATGATCGCCAGTTTCGCCCAGGTCAACGGTGTCGATCTGCGTCAGGAAAACAACAGCGCGCTGAAGCGTCTGGGTGACCGGGTACTGGCCGGGGTGAAAGACCCGGATGCGTTCGAGAAGAAGAACGGCAAAGAGCAGGACATGACCGACCTGAAAGAGGACATGAAATTCGCCTGGCTCGAACCGTTCTGCAGCCTCTACACCTGTGCGCCGGATGTGATCGAGAAGAAACACGGCATGCAACCGTTCAAGACCTTCCGCCTGGGCGGCGACCTGACCAAGGTCTACGACCCGTCCCATGAAAAGGGCAACAAGGGCAGTTAGTCGCTGATCGTTCCCACGCTCTGCGTGGGAATGCAGCACGGGATGCTCTGCGTCCCAAAGCGTGACGCAGAGCGTCACAAGAGGCATTCCCACGCAGAGCGTGGGAACGATCACATCCCTCCGGTTTTTCACGGGGGGGTTGGGGGGGGCTTTGGCCCTTGACTGTTGGTTCAAACATGGAGAGATCGGGATGGTATTTTCATCCAACGTGTTCCTGTTTCTGTTCTTGCCGATCTTTCTCGGCTTGTACTACTTGAGCGGGCAACGCTATCGCAACCTGCTGCTGCTGATCGCCAGCTACGTGTTTTACGCGTGGTGGCGGGTGGACTTCCTCGCACTGTTCGCCGCCGTCACATTGTGGAACTACTGGATCGGCCTCAAAGTCGGTGCCGCCGGCGTCAGAACCAAACCGGCACAGCGTTGGCTGCTGCTCGGCGTAGCGGTCGACCTGTGCATCCTCGGCTACTTCAAGTACGCCAACTTCGGTGTCGACAGCATCAACGCGATCATGACCTCGTTCGGTCTGGAGCCGTTCATCCTGACCCACGTGCTGTTGCCGATCGGTATTTCGTTCTACATCTTCGAGTCGATCAGCTACATCATCGACGTGTATCGCGGCGACACCCCGGCCACGCGCAACCTGATCGACTTCGCGGCGTTCGTGGCGATCTTCCCACACCTGATTGCCGGCCCGGTCCTGCGTTTCCGCGACCTCGCCGACCAGTTCAACAACCGCACGCACACCCTCGACAAGTTCTCCGAGGGCTGCACGCGGTTCATGCAGGGCTTCATCAAGAAGGTGTTCATTGCTGACACCCTCGCGGTGGTGGCCGACCATTGCTTCGCCCTGCAAAACCCAACCACCGGTGATGCCTGGCTCGGCGCGCTGGCCTACACCGCGCAGCTGTATTTCGACTTCTCCGGTTACAGCGACATGGCCATCGGTCTGGGCTTGATGATGGGTTTCCGTTTCATGGAAAACTTCAAGCAGCCATACATCAGCCAGTCGATCACCGAGTTCTGGCGCCGCTGGCACATCAGCCTGTCGACCTGGCTGCGTGACTACCTGTACATCACCCTCGGCGGTAACCGCAAAGGCACGCTGATGACCTATCGCAACCTGTTCCTGACCATGCTCCTGGGTGGTCTGTGGCACGGCGCGAACATCACCTACATCGTCTGGGGCGCCTGGCACGGTATGTGGCTGGCGATTGAAAAAGCGCTGGGCCTGAACACCTCGCCGCGCAGTCTCAACCCGATCCGCTGGGCGCTGACCTTCCTGCTCGTGGTCATGGGCTGGGTGATCTTCCGTGCCGAGAACCTGCACGTTGCCGGACGCATGTACGGCGCAATGTTCAGCTTCGGCGACTGGTCGCTGTCGGAACTCAATCGCGCCAGCCTCACCGGTCTGCAAGTGGCGACCCTTGTCGTTGCGTACATGACGTTGGCGTTCTTCGGTCTGCGAGATCTGTACACCAACCAGCCGCCGGCCAAGAGCAAACCTGAAGTCAATGTCGAGGCCAACGGCCCTGCCACGGCGACCCCGGGGATGATCAAAGCTGCCCCCGGCGAAAACCCGGCCAGCATCCACGAACCCGGCTACACCGTCGGCGTCGACGCCCAGGTGCAACCGGCGTACTGGACGGCGGACTGGTCACGCTACGTGATGCGCGGGCTGATCCTGCTGCTGTTCATCGCCTCGATTCTCAAGCTCTCGGCGCAAAGCTTCTCGCCGTTCCTTTACTTCCAGTTCTGAGGGATCTGACATGACCCGCTCATTACGTATCTTCTACATCGCGCTGTTTCTGGTGACCTTGCTGGTGCTCGGTCTGTGGTCGGTGCGCAGCTTCTTCGGCTTCAGCACCAACGCCGACGCGACGGTGCTCAACGGTCGCTGGACCAAAGCCGTGGAAACCCACTACGACGACCAGTTTCCGATCAAGCGCCTGGGCACCAACCTCTGGGCTGCGCTGGATTTCAAACTGTTCAACGAAGGTCGTCCGGGCGTGGTGCTCGGTCGCGATCAGTGGCTGTACAGCGACGAGGAATTCAACCCGATCGTCAACGAAGAGCTGAACCTGCAAGGCAACTACGCGCTGGTCGAAGGCGTGCGCCAGACCCTCAAGGCCAAAGGCGTGAAACTGGTGATGGCGATCGTTCCGGCCAAGGTTCGCCTGTACCCGGAACACCTGGGTGAAGTGAAACCGGCGAGCATCCACGCCAACCTCTATCAGGACTTCCACGCCCGTGTCGCGGCCGACAAGATCCTCGCCCCGGATCTGCTCGGCCCGCTGCAAAAAGCCAAGCAGAACGGTCAGCAAGTGTTCTTGCGCACCGACACTCACTGGACCCCGGAAGGCGCGGAAATCGCCGCCAACACCCTGGCCAGAACCATCGCTGACAAGTTCCCGCTCAGCGGCGAGCCGCAGCGCTTCGTCACCACGCCGGCGGAGAAGGTCACGCACAAGGGCGACCTGCGTCTGTTCCTGCCGCTCGATCCGCTGTTCGAAAACCTGATGCCGGCGCAAGAGCCGCTGCAAAAGCGCAACACCGTGGCCGCCGCCGAGCAGCCTGCCGGTGACGACGCACTGTTCGCCAACAGCGAAGTACCGGTCGCACTGATCGGCACCAGCTACAGCGCCAACCCCAACTGGAACTTCGTCGGTGCGCTGAAACAAGCGCTGCACAGCGACGTCGTGAACTACGCCGAAGACGGCCACGGCCCGATCCTGCCGATGCTCAGCTACCTGAAAAGCGATGACTTCAAGAACAGCCCGCCACAGGTGCTGATCTGGGAGTTTCCTGAACGTTATCTGCCAGTGAACAACGAAATCGGCGACGCCGACCCGCAGTGGGTCGCAGAGCTTAAACAAGCCGGCGCGCGCCAACAAAACGTAGCAATCAACACTAAATCCGAGACGCCCGATCGGGCGCAAAACTGAAAGAGAGGTACACCATGACTTTCACGACTACTCCTCGTCGTCTCGCTAAAAGCTTCGCACTGGTTGCTGGCCTCAGCGTGCTGTCGGTCCAGGCTTTCGCCGGTGGTGACGCCGCACTGTACAGCCCGACCGCACCGAAAGGTTCGACCTTCGTGCGGGTCTACAACGCCAGCAACGCCGAAGTCAGCGCCACCGTCGGCAGCACTAATCTGAGCGACGTTGCGCCACTGGCCAGCAGCGACTTCAGCTTCATGCCGGGCGGTGATTACAGCGCCAGGATCGGCAGCCAGACCTTGCCGGTGAAACTCGCCGGTGACCACTACTACACCCTGGTCAACAACGCTTCCGGCGCGCCGCAACTGATCGAAGAGCCGCCGTTCAAGAACAAGCAGAAATCCCTGGTGCGCGTGCAGAACCTCAGCGACAAGCCGCTGACCCTGAAGACCGCCGACGGCAAGACCGACGTGGTGCCGAACGTGGCCGCCAAGGGCCGTGGCGAACGTGAAATCAACCCGGTGAAAGTCAGCCTCGCGCTGTACGAAGGCGACAAGAAAGTCGGCGACGTGAAACCGGTCGCCCTGGAGCGCGGTGAGGCCGCAGTGCTGTACGTCACGGGTTCCGGCAGCAGCCTGTCGCCAGTCTGGGTGAAACGCCCGGTGTCGACTCGCTAATCATTTTTCCTGACTGACGCGGCTCCCCCTGTAGGAGTGAGCCTGCTCGCGATTGCGGTCTGACATTCAACACTGATGTCGACTGACTCTCACTCATCGCGAGCAGGCTCACTCCTACAAGGGATCGCGGCGCCATCGGGATACGAGACAAAAACAAGAGTGAAACGACACAGCGTTCGTGCCTCTAACCAATCGATTTTATGGAGTAAACAATATGATTCCGGTGATCTTGTCAGGTGGTAGCGGTTCACGTCTTTGGCCGCTTTCGCGTAAGCAATTCCCTAAACAATTCCTCGCCCTGACCGGTGAACACACACTGTTCCAGCAGACCCTGGAGCGCCTGGTGTTCGAAGGCATGGACACGCCGATCGTGGTCTGCAACAAGGATCACCGCTTCATCGTCAACGAGCAGTTGGCCAACCGTAACCTCGAATGCCAGCGCATCCTGATGGAACCGTTCGGCCGCAACACCGCGCCGGCGGTGGCGCTGACTGCGATGATGCTGGTCAACGAAGGTCGTGACGAACTGATGCTGGTGCTGCCGGCCGACCACGTGCTGGAAGACCAGAAAGCCCTGCAACGCGCCCTCGCCCTGGCCACCGTGGCCGCCGAAAACGGCGAAATGGTGCTGTTCGGCGTACCGGCGACCAAACCGGAAACCGGTTACGGCTACATCAAGTCCACCGCTGATTCGCTGCTGCCGGAAGGCGTCAGCCGCGTTTCGCACTTCGTCGAAAAACCCGACGTCAAACGTGCTACCGAGTACGTCGAATCCGGCGGCTACTACTGGAACAGCGGCATGTTCCTGTTCCGCGCCAGCCGCTTCCTCGAAGAGCTGAAAAAGCATGATCCGGACATCTACGACACCTGTCTGCTGACTCTGGAGCGCAGCCAGCAGGACGCCGACACCGTCACACTGGACGAAGCCACCTTCGCCTGCTGCCCGGACAACTCCATCGACTACTCGGTGATGGAAAAAACCCAGCGTGCCTGCGTGGTGCCGCTGAGCGCCGGCTGGAGCGATGTCGGTTGCTGGTCATCGCTGTGGGAAGTCAACGAGAAAGACGCCAACGGCAACGTCAGCAAAGGCGACGTGGTGATTCAGGACAGCAAGAACTGCATGATCCACGGCAACGGCAAACTGGTGTCGGTGATCGGCCTGGAAAACATCGTCGTGGTCGAAACCAAGGACGCGATGATGATCGCCCACAAGGACAAGGTTCAGGGCGTCAAACAGATGGTCAACACGCTCAACGAACAGGGTCGCAGCGAAACCCAGAACCACTGCGAGGTCTACCGTCCGTGGGGCTCCTATGACTCGGTGGACATGGGCGGGCGTTTCCAGGTCAAGCACATCTCGGTCAAACCGGGCGCGTGCCTGTCGCTGCAGATGCACCATCACCGCGCCGAACACTGGATCGTGGTCAGCGGCACTGCCGAAGTGACCTGCGATGAAAACGTGTTCCTGCTCTGCGAAAACCAGTCGACCTACATCCCGATCGCCTCGGTGCACCGCTTGCGCAACCCGGGCAAGATCCCGCTGGAAATCATCGAAGTGCAATCGGGCAGCTACCTGGGCGAAGACGATATCGAGCGTTTCGAAGATATCTACGGCCGCTCCACCCCGATCGAACGCGGCGTGTCGGTGAAAACCATCGCGCAGTAACGATCTGCAGAGCAAGAAGCCCCCGTCCAGCCCGCTGCGTCCCCTATCCGCAGTGGGTTGGGCGGGGGCTTTTTTATTGACGCAATACGGCGACCGAGCAGAGCTTCCATCCTGCCGGCCGATAATACGCAGACCCCAGAGTGATCGTTGCCGTTACGTAGCTGCCGGAGTCGCCGGCAGCCTGATGCGAATGATCGGCAGCATCACCCCACTCCGGTCATAAAAGTCCTGTTGGTCATATTGAGCAGCCGCTAAACCATTGCCCACGTAGTACAGGGCCTGGATGGGCAACTGCGCGGGAATATCCTGCGGCCATGTTGCGAGCATCATTTCATTGCGGCTGTGGAAGGCGACGTCACGATGTAACGTCATGACCCGGATGACCTGATAAAACGCGTCTGCCGCCGCCTCGTTCATCTGGTCACGGACATCGAAACTGCACTGGTAATAACTCTGCGCGACGCCCGGGCGGACGACATGTGCCAGCCATTGCTCAGCCGTGGTAATGCCTTGTGACTGACAACGCCGGCTCTGCTGTGGATAAGCCTGGTGGGCGCCGCAACCGGGATTGTCGCGGTCGAACGTGGCGCCATCGATGGGGAACACGCAGAGGATTTCGATACGTCGCTTGTCCGACGGCATGCTCAGGATCGGATAAAAAACAAACCCATGATCGTAAGTCGAGTCGATCTGGCGAAACTGCGAATCCCGCCTCAGGAAGGAAAATGACACGCCGCCCTTTTGCACGGCAATCGGGCTGGGGTTCCAGAAGTGATAAAGCGGCGAGTGGATGGTCCCACGGAACAGAATCCCTGAACAAGGAAAAGCCGGCGTCGAGGCACTGCCGCAATTGCGCCGCGTATCGGCATAGCGGGCGGCCAAAGCAGCCACTGTGGCATGACCTTCCTGCTCGAACCGCGTCTGCTGCGGCGCATGACTGGACAAGCCATCCATGGCGGGCTGCGTGCAGGCCACCAGCAACAGGCAAATCACACAGCTGAACCAGATACGCATGACGACCTCCCGACTCTCCGTGACAGGACGGGTCAAATCCGTTGTGGCCAATGTCTGCCGAATGCCCTCTATCCAATACCCGGCGCAAGCGGCCGACCACTGTCAGAAATTACAGTCCCGACCAATGGCGTCACGCTTTGCTCGGCGAATATCCATTCCTGCGCCCCTTCGGTAGGATGGTGCTCATGAGTTCAAGGAGCGTTCAAACATGTTCATCGGCGTTTTGCTGGTCATCACCTGGCTGATCCTGTTGCTGCGCTATCCGGCCAAGGCTGTACCGGTGTCCGTCGCGGCCGCCGTTGGTCTGGGATTGGTCGCGGTCTGGGTGGTGTGGCTGGACAACCGCGAGCTCAAGCAACTGGCGCGTCTGGAGATGCGCATTGTCTATGCGCCTGAACAGTGCCCGGCGGACCGGCCGCTGCAACTGAAAATGAAAAACGGCAACGACGTGCCGCTGACCGAACTGCGCTGGCGCATCGCAGCCTACGCACCGGGTGATACGGTCAATCTGGCCGACAACCAATACACCGCCCCACGCTATCGTGGCCCGGGTGAGTTGCAGGCTGGCGGCGACTGGGAAGACTGCCTGCCGATGCCACCGCTGCGTGCCGGTTATCGTCCGCAAACCCTGGAATTTCGCGCCGAGCGTTTGCAAGGCAGTTTCTCCGACTGATCCCCCCATCCCCACTTTTTGCACAAGGAATGCGCCATGCCCGTAGCGTTGATTACCGGTTGCTCCAGCGGTATTGGCCGCGCCCTCGCGGATGCGTTCAAAGCCGCCGGTTACGAGGTCTGGGCCAGTGCGCGCAAGCCTGATGATGTCGCGGCCCTCGCCGCTGCAGGGTTCACCGCGATCGCGCTGGACGTCAATGACAGCGTGGCGCTGGAACAACTCGCTGAGCGCATCAACCAGCAACACGGCGGCCTCGACGTGCTGATCAATAACGCCGGTTACGGCGCCATGGGCCCGCTGCTCGACGGCGGCGTGCCTGCGATGCAGCGTCAGTTCGAAACCAACGTGTTCTCGATTGTCGGCGTCACCCGCGCGCTATTTCCAGTGCTGCGCCGGACCAAGGGGCTGGTGGTGAACATCGGCAGTGTTTCGGGCGTGCTGGTGACTCCGTTCGCTGGCGCCTATTGCGCCTCGAAAGCCGCGGTGCATGCCTTGAGCGACGCGTTGCGCATGGAGCTGGCGCCGTTCGGCATTCGCGTGATGGAAGTGCAACCGGGGGCAATTCAATCGAGTTTCGCCAAGAATGCCGGGCACGAAGCCGAGCAACTGATCAACGAGCAGTCACCGTGGTTTCCGTTGCGTGAGGGGATCAGGGCGCGGGCCAAGGCTTCGCAGGACAAGCCGACGCCGGCCAGTGAGTTTGCTGCTGAATTGCTCAAAGCGGTGCAGCAGAGCACGCCGCCGCGCTTGGTTCGCATTGGTAATGGCAGCCGGGCGTTGCCGTTGCTGGCGACGTTGTTGCCCAAGGGGTTGCTGGAGTCGACGTTGATGAAGCGGTTCGGGTTGCGTGGCCAGCTTTGAGACCGAGTTGACGCTTTCGCGAGCAGGCTCGCTCCCACAGGGGAATGCATTCCAGATGTGGGCCGAGCCTGCTCCAACAGGGGAATGCATTCCAAATGTGGGAGCGGGCTTGCTCGCGAAGAGGCCCGGCCAGCCAACACTCATCCCCAGCCTTTCATGAAATCAATGAACGCCCGCACCTTCAGCGGCAAATGCCGCGTATCCGGATACAACGCATACACCCCCTGCTGAGCAAAGCGGTAACCGGCCAGCAACCGCACCAACCGCCCCGCCTCCAGATCGTCCTGAATCAGCCATTGCGGCAAAATCGCCACGCCCTGGCCGGTCAACGCAAACGCCCTGAGCGTTGCCGAGTTGTCGGCGACGATGGCGGTGGTCCCCGGTTTTGGCTGGTAGACATGCTCGGTGCCGACCGGGTCGGTCACGGTCATTTCCGGGACGCGGCCATGGCCGAGCGTCGGCATCGACTCCAGCGTCGCCAGCGTGGCAACCGGCGCAAAACGCTCGATCAACGCAGGCGCGGCCACGGCAAACACCTCGAACGTCGACAACTGCACCGCACGCAGATTGGAATCGTGCATGCGCCCCAGGCGGATCGCCAGGTCAAAACGTTCGGAGATCAGATCGGCATGGGTCGAGGACGTCGACAGGTGAATGTTCAATTGCGGTTGCTGCTGACGAAACACCTCCAGCGCCGGCACCACCTGAGCCAGGGCGAACTCCACGGTGGTGGTGATGCGCAACGTGCCCTTGAGTTGCGAATGCTCGGAGCGGGCGTCCTCGATCGCCAGTCGCGCTTCGTCAAGAGTGCGCAGACAGCGTCGATAAAAACGCTCGCCGGCATCGGTCAGGGCCAGTTGCCGCGTGTTACGCGTGAGCAAGGTAACGCCCAGTTCTTCTTCCAATCGCTTGAGATTGAAGCTCACCACCGCCCGGGTCTGGCCCAGAGTATCGGCGGCCGCGGTCAACGAGCCGGCCTCGACCACGGCTTTGAAGGTGTCAAAACGGTCCAGGCTGACCATGTCCCAAGCGCTCCTTGTCAAAATAATTTTGACAAACTAGCAGGCAAACCAGCGTTTTCCTAACGCCTGAAGCCCCCTACCCTGCACGTCTCATCACAGGGAAGCTGCCATGGTCTATCGCTCGAAAGTCGCGCTGGTGTATCTGTTCGGGTTTGCCCTCGACCTGCTGAACATGTTCGCCGCGAGCATTGCCTACCCGGACATCGCCCGGGAATTACAGGCATCAGTGACGCAACTGGCGTGGATCACCAACGCCTACATGCTCGGGCTGACACTGATTATTCCGCTGAGCGTGTGGCTGGCCGCACGGCTGGGCGAGCGCCGGCTGATCCTCGGTTCGCTGCTGCTGTTCGGGATCGCCTCGGCGCTGGTGGCCCAGGCCGGCTCGATCGAAAGCCTGATCGGCTGGCGCCTGCTGCAAGGGCTCGGTGGCGGTTTGTTGCTGCCGATCGGTCAGGCCCTGGCGTATCGGCAATTCCCGGTGGCGCAACGTGCGCACCTTACTGGCGTGGTGTTGATGGTCGCGCTGATGGTGCCGGCCCTGTCGCCGGCGGCGGGCGGCTTGATCGTCGAGGCCTTGTCGTGGCGCTGGATTTTCTACCTGAACCTGCCATTGGCGCTGTTGGCGTTCGCCTTGGGCCTGCTCTGGCTGAAAGCGGATCAGCCCACCACGCAACGCCCGACGCTGGACGTACGCGGCCTGCTGCTGGCGGTCTCAGCCCTGAGTCTGCTGTTGATTGCCGTGAGCCTCGCCAGCGCCTCCGCGACCCGTCACCTCGCCGGCGGAGTCCTGCTGCTCGGCGCCTTGACCTTATGGCTGTACCTGCGCGATGGCTGGCGAAAACCCGACGCAGTCCTCGACCTGCAACTGCTCAAGAGCCCGTCGTTGCGTCTGGCGATGCTGATCTACCTGTTCGTGCCCGGGGTCTTTACCGGCACCAACATGATTGCCGTGCTGTACCTGCACGAGCTCGGGGTCGGCGCGGCGCAGACCGGTGCGCTGATGCTGGCCTGGGCCGCCGCATCGGGTGTGGCGATCATGCTCGGCAAACGCAGTTTCAACCGCATCGGGCCCAAGCCGTTGCTGATCGTCGGCATGCTTGTGCAATGCCTGGGCATTGTCCTGCTGATGCGCATCGAACACCCCGCCGCCGCGCCGCTGATCATCGCCTACGCCCTGATGGGGCTGGGCGGCAGCCTGTGCAGCGTCACCGCGCAGACCCTGGCGTTTGTCGGCATGACGCCGGAAAAAATGGGCCACTCCAGTGCGCTGTGGAACATCAATCGCCAGCTCGGTTTCTGCCTCGGCGCGGCGTTGCTCAGTTCGCTGTTGGGCGCACTGGGCGGTAACGGATTTAAATGCTGCTTTCTCGCGGCTGCCTTGCTCACATTGCTGCCAATGGTCGCCGTGCTGCGTTTCGATGCCTCCAAAGTGCTCGCCCTGCTGAGCACACCTCCCCTTCAGGAAAAATCCATATGACTGACTACAACGAATATTTTGATGAAGCGATCCAGGCCCACCTGGTCATCGAACGCTGGTTTGCCGTGGAGCAGGATTCGGCCGAACTGGAGCGACTGCTAAGCCGGTTCTCGGCGGACTTTTCCATGGTCACGCCGCTGGGCCGGGCGCTGGATGTCGAAGCCTTACGTGCGCTGTTTCACGCGGCGGGCGGGAAAAAAAAAGGCTTCAGGATCGAGCTCAGTGAGCTGCGCGGGATTGCGCTGCATGCGCACGGCGCGACGCTGAGTTATCGCGAACAGCAGACGGATGCGAGCGGGTTGCATACGGATCGGCGCTCGACGGTGGTGTTTGAAAAAGACCCGTCCGGGCGGGTGCTATGGCGGCATTTGCAGGAGACGTTTTGCGCTGAGTGATTACTCGATATTCGCCTGAAATACCGAGTCGTCCTTATCGCGAGCAGGCTCACTCCTACAGGGGATCTTCGGTGTGGCAGAGATCTCCTGTAGGAGTGAGCCTGCTCGCGAATGGCAGCGACGCGGCCGGTCAGTTATCCACAACGTCCTGCTTCACCACCACGGTGCAGGTAATTCCCGCCGCCAACAACACACCCTGCGGCACTTCATCGATGTGAATGCGCACCGGCACCCGCTGCGCCAGGCGAACCCAGTTGAACGTCGGGTTCACGTCGGCGATCAGCTCGCGGCTTTCCGGGTTGTCGCGGTCGTAGATGCCGCGCGAAATGCTCTCCACGTGGCCCTTCAACACTTCGCCGCTCATCAACTGCATGTCGGCCTTGTCGCCCACGCGCACGTGCGGCAGCTTGGTCTCTTCGAAGAAGCCATAAACCCAGAACGAATTCATGTCGACCACGGCCATTTTCGCTTCACCGATGCGCGCGTAGTCGCCGCGATGCACGTTGAGGTTGGTCACGTAGCCATCGACCGCCGCGCGCACTTCGGTGCGTTTGAGGTTGAGTTCGGCGGCTTCCAGTTGCGCTTGCGCGTGTTGGTAATCGGCCAGCGCGGCATCGGCGATGTTGCTGGCGTCGTCGCGGTTTTCCTTGGAGATCACCAGGTTGTCCAGATCGGCGCGGCGGTGCGCGTTGACCCTGCGCATCTCCCAGGTCGACTTGCGCGAAGCGACCAGCGACTGCGCCTGTTTGACGGCGATGCGGTAGTGCTCCGGGTCGATCAGCATCAGCAGATCGCCCTTCTTCACCAACTGGTTGTCGCGCACCGGCACGTCGATGACTTCGCCGGTGACGTCGGCGGCGACGTTGATGATATCGGCGCGCACGCGGCCATCGCGAGTCCATGGGGTGTTCATGTAGTGCTCCCACAACGTGCGGCCGATCCACAGCGCCAGGGCCAGCACCAGCAGGGTCGCGAGCAGGCTGAAAAACTTTTTCATCAGGGCCTTCTTCAGAGATAGAGAGTCAACGGTAAACAGTCAGCGCCATCGCGCCGAACAGACAGGTAAACAGACTCAGACGCAGCAGCGCCGGGTGCCAGAAAAAACGGTACAAATCGAAGCCGGACAAGAACCGGTCCACCGCCCAGGCCAGTGCCGCAGCGACGAAAAACATCAGGGTCATGGTCGGCATGTACACGCCGTGGAAAGCGATTTCACGAGGCATGGGCAAGTCCTTCGGGCTTGGCGATTGCGTAGGCAGCGAGCGGTGATTGCGGGTCAAGCAGTGAGGTGCGGATGAAGTGCAGGTAGCTCTTCACCCGGCGCAGGGCCGAGGTATCGAAGTGCGGCGCGAACGGCTCGTCGGTGGCCGCGACACGACTGATTGCGTGATCGACGGCGACCAGTGCGCGCTCGAGATTGCTGGTGTTCGGTTGCAGGAACAGCCGCACCAGCGCCCGGCCCATCACGCGGATCGCCTGACGCCACGGCTGTGATTCGGCATACGCCGGGTGCACCGGGAGAATCGCCTGTTCCTTGCGCAACTCGATGATTGCGTGGCCGACTTCGAGCACCACGAACATCCAGCGCAACAGGTTCTTTTGCACGGTCGGCTGACCGGCGGCGAGGCCATAAGCCTGATGCAGCAGGTCGCGGGTGCGGCTCTCGAAACTCGAGGCCAGGCCTTTGAGTTTGCCGCTGATCGCGTACACCACCTGGCCGCGCAGATCCTGCTCCAGACGCTGCCACAACCAGCGGCTGTTCGGCGGCAGAATGATTGCCCCCGCCGCCGCGCAGACCAGCATGCCCATGACCATGGCGATGTAGTCGTTGATGAAGGTGTAGGGGTTGTAGATGGTCAGGTTATCCGGCACGGAACCTGTGCTGAAGAAAATCAGCAGCCCCAGGCCGACCCCGGCGTATTGCGGCCGCGAAGCGAGGAACGAGCCGAGCACGATCACCGGCGCGAGCATCACGCACAGCAGCGGGAAACCGTCGATCCACGGGAAGATGAAAAACATTTCGACGAAGCCGATCAGTGCGCCGAGGAAGGTACCGCAGGCCATCTGGAACGCCATGCGTTTCGGGTTCGGCGTGGCCGCCGAAAGGCCCACGGTGGCGGCGGCAATCAAGGTCATCGTCGCGCCACTTGGCCATGCGGTGGCAACCCAGTAACTACCGAGCACAATCAGGATGAACGAGGCGCGAATGCCCGAAGCCGCAGCGGCCCACCAGTTGGTTTGCGGGGTGAACGGCTCGTCCCAGCGCTCGCGTTCGTGACTGTGATCGGCCAGCGACGCGTGAGTCTGGGCATAACTGTGCAGGTCATCGACGAAGCGATAGAGCAGTTCATACGCGGTGTGAAAATCCAGTTGCTCGGCTTCACTCGGACCGGTCTCCTGGAAGGTCGCGCGCAGGCTGCGCACCCGCGCCGGCAAGCCTTCCTTGTAAGCGGCCAACGCCGTGGCCAGACGCGCCGCATCCGGGCTGGTCAGGGCGCGACCGCTGAAGCCGTCGAGCACTTCGGCCAGGTCCTGCAGCCCCGGCCGGATCGCAGCGACCACGTGTTCTTCGCCGTTGCCGCGCAAGCGTTCAAGCAACTGATGCAAGGCGTTGAAGCGGGTGGTGATGCCCATGAATTCGCTGTTCAAGCGACTGAGACGACCGTTGCGCCGACGCATGTGCGGGTCTTCGAACACGGTCACGCTGCGCAGCCCTTCCAGGCCCACCGCTTCGGCGATGAAGCGTACGTTGTTGGTCTCGAAGGCGTCGGTCTTGCTGCGTCCGCGCAGGCCATCGGTGACAAACAGGGCAAATACACCGAAGCGCTGATACAGGGCGTTGCGCATCGCCGCACTGGCGGTTTGCGGCAGGATCGCGGCGCTGACCACGGTCGAACAAAGAATCCCCAGCGAGATCTCCAGCCCCCGCCACACGGCGGCCATGAACGCGCCGTCAGGATGCGCCAGCGCCGGCAGCCCGACCATCGCCGCGGTGTAGCCGGCGAGGACAAAACCGTAGGCGCGAAAGTTACGGCAACGCGCCGCACCGGCCGAGCAGATGCCGACCCAGATCGCCAGCGAGCCAAGGAACAGTTCGGTGTTCTGCGCGAACAATGCGATCAGCGTGACCATCATTGCCGACCCGGCCAGGGTGCCGAGGAAGCGATAGAAACTCTTGGCGAATACATGACCGCTCTGCGGCTGCATGACGATGAACACGGTGATCATCGCCGTGCGCGGCTGCGGCAGTTCCAGGCGCATCGCCAGCCACAGCGTGAGGAACGCGGCGAGCAATACCTTGAAAATATAAACCCAGGTCACGCCATCGCTGCGCGCCCAGTCAAAGAAGCCCCGACGCCATTCCAGGGAGTAGAGCCAGCGTAAAGGTGCGGGCAAGGGAGTCATTTGGTCTTGCTCAATGATTGAGGACTTAATAATTTCTGTGGCGAACACAAACTCTGTGGTGAGGAGATTTATCCCCGACCGGCGGCGCAGCCGCCGTAAAACAGGTGAATGCGGTAAGCCTGAAAAAATGCGGTTGATGGTTTTGGGGCAGCTTCGCAGCCCATCGGGGATAAATCCCCTCGCCACCGGTATTCAATTGCCAGGGGTTGTGTGTTCAACGCAGGAGAGCCGGGGTTTTCGGGGCTTGGGTTTGCTCGACAGAGGGCACGTCATTGCCGGCACCGAGGCCGCCACCCAGCGCGGTCACCAATTCGGCATGCGCACTCAGGCGCGCGGCCTGAACCTGCTGTTGCACCTGCTGCTGCTTGAACAGCAAGGTCTGCGCATTGAGCACGTTGAGGTAATCGGTGAGGCCACGCTGATAAGCGATCATCGCGATGTCGTAGGTCTTCTGCGCGGTGGCCACCGACTCGGCGGCGAAGGCTTGCTGCTTGTCCATCGACTCGCGGCGAATCAACTGGTCGGAGATGTTCTTCAGCGCATTGATCAGCGTCTGGTTGTAATGCGCCACAGCGATGTCATACCCGGCGGACGCTTCACCCAACTCGCTGCGCAAACGCCCACCGTCGAAGATCGGCAAGGAGATCGCCGGGCCAACGTTGTAGTTGAGCTTCTTGCCAGTCAAAAACTCCAGCGCTCCGCCGCCGGTGGCCATGTAGCCGAGGCTGCCAACCAGATCGACGTTGGGATAAAACCCGGCGTGCGCGACATCGATGCCGCGCGCCTGCGCCGCCACCTGCCAGCGACTGGCAACCACGTCCGGCCGCTGACCGAGCAACTCGGCGGGCAATGCCGACGGCAGTTTCAACGCAGCCCCCAGCGCCAGGGTCGGCCGCTGCAACTGCGCACCCGCGCCCGGGCCTTTGCCCGCCAGGGCAGCGATCTGGTTACGGCTGAGGGCGATTTCTTCGTCCAGCGCGTCCAGTTGCCGATGGGTTTCCGGCAACGGCGTTTCTGCCTGGCTGACTTCGAAATGCGTACCGATGCCGCCGTCCAGACGCTTCTGCGCCAGATCGAGAATCTGCTGTTGCTGCTTGAGCGTCGCTGCAACGATGTCGCGCTGGGCGTAATGCAGCGACAGCTCGATGTAGGCACGCACAATGTTGTTCTGCAATTGCAGCTGCGCCAGCCGCGCCTCGGCGGCGCTCATGTGCGCCAGATCCACCGCCCGCTCGCTGGCATTGCTTTCGCGGCCCCAGAGGTCGAGGGCATAGCTGAAACCCAGCGCGGCGTTGTTGTCCCAGGTGGTGGTGTTGGCCAACTCACCGGGGCCGTAGAACTGGTCGGTCGGCCAGTTGTGGCGTTTGAGCGTCGACTCGCCATTGATCTGCAACGACTCGGCGGCTTCGGCAACACCGGCCATGGCTTTGGCCTGACGCACCCGCGCAGCGGCCATGGCCATGCTCGGGCTGCCTTTTACGGCGAGGTCGATCCAGCGATTGAGTTGCGGGTCACCGTAGGCTTGCCACCATTGCGCGGTGGGCCAATTGGCGTCTTTGGCGGCGTGGGCAATGGCGTCGTCGGTAGCCAGGGTATTGGCCTCCAATGCCTTGCCCTGCGGGGCAATGCCTCCGGTACCGATGCAGCCGCTGAGACCCAGGGTGAAAGCCAGAACACTGAGCGGCAAAAGCGCTCTGTTGATGCGACGCGGCACAGCTGCGAATTCCTGAAAAAGGGGAAGAACCGAGGCCCTGTGGGAGCGGGCTTGCTCGCGAAAGCGCTCTGTCAGAAGACGCCGCGTTGAAGATGAAATCGCTTTCGCGAGCAAGCCCGCTCCCACAACGGCGCAATTCTATGGGGCGCCCTGAACGGCGATAAGCTGGGATTCCTGTGAATCTTTGTTACCGTTAACGAGATAATCCCTTGGTCGGGGGTCTCAGCCCCTGAAACTTCGTGTCACAATTTGCCATCTCCCTTGAGAGCACCCCATGGACACATTGCAAAACATGCGCGCCTTCAGTTGTGTGGCCGAAGCCGGCAGCTTCACCGCCGCCGCCGTGCAACTCGACACCACCACGGCCAACGTCTCGCGCGCGGTCTCCAACCTGGAAGCCCACCTGCAAACCCGCCTGCTCAATCGCACGACCCGGCGCATCGCCCTGACCGAGGCCGGCAAGCGCTACCTGCTGCGCTGCGAACAGATCCTGGCCTATGTCGAAGAAGCCGAAGCCGAGGCCAGCGAAGCCCACGCCCGCCCCGCCGGCCAGCTGAAAGTGCACACCATGACCGGCATCGGCCAGCACTTCGTGATCGACGCCATCGCCCGCTACCGCAAGACCCACCCGGACGTGACCTTCGACCTGACCATGGCCAACCGCGTGCCGGACCTGCTCGACGAGGGCTACGACGTGTCCATCGTGCTGGCCAGCGAACTGCCGGACTCGGGCTTCGTCTCGCAACGCCTGGGCATCACCTACAGCATCGTCTGCGCCTCACCGGCCTACGTGAAAGCCAACGGCTGCGCGCAAAAGCCCAGCGACCTGCTGAACCACGCCTGCCTGCGCCTCGTCAGCCCGGTGATCCCCCTGGAGAAATGGGCCTTCAACGGCCCGGACGGCCAGGAAATGGTCACCATCAACAGCTCGCCGTTCCTGGTGAACTCCGCCGACGCGATGAAAGCCGCGATCATCAGCGGCATGGGCGTCGGCGTACTGCCGGTCTACGCCGCCATCGAAGGCCTGCGCAACGGCACGCTGGTGCGGATGATGCCGAACTACCGCTCGCAGGAACTCAACCTGTACGCGATCTACCCGTCGCGGCAATACCTGGATGCAAAAATCAAAACCTGGGTTGAGTACTTGCGTGGCTCGCTGCCGGAGATATTGGCGGCGCATCAGGCGGAACTGGCGGCGTATGAGTTGAGTGGGAGTCTGGCTGGGGTGCGAGTCGCCAACTGACCTTAAACACTGACCGCGCCCCTGCAAGGGCTGTGGAGTGCGGCGAGGCTGTGGTCTTTTGCTCAGGCTGTTTAAAAATCAAAAATCGCAGCCTACGGCAGCTCCTACAGAAGCGGGATTTGACGGGAGTTTTCCGACAGGTTTTGACGGTTGTGGGTCGGAAGTGGGGTGGATAGGCTGGTTCGGTCGCTGACACATCAGCGACCGGGTCTGGAAAACCCGAAGGATCAATGCACATGACATAATGCCGCGCTTTTTCAGCGTCGGTGTTTCAGTTATGGCGGCTGTACGTGGGAGACCCTCGGGTCTGCCGGGTTTGATCCTTTGCCGGTTTTTCCAGCCCGCGTACAGCTGCCACCCCCTTCGCCTGGAAAACGAAAAGTGGCAGTTCCATTTCGTCAAAAGGATCTTTGCCATGATTAAGCCTTCACCCAATCCGCCCGAAGCGGACTGCATCTCCCCCTACGAATCCCTCGACTCGAAAAAACTCCACGACGCCGCCGAGCGTGCGCTGGATCACTACCTCAAACCCTGCGCCACTACCCTCAAATTCCACAAACCCAGCACGATGTTTCAGGTTGTCCCTGAAATGGATAACGAGAGCCTGCTGGTTCATGCCTGCGAATCACTGGCACAAGCCAGCCTCATGACCAGCGACATCGCCGCCTACATCGACCTTCCGCAGCGGAGGACGATTCTGGCGATTCAGCAGATCATCATGCTCGCTGAACTGGCGGTTAATCGGGTGCTGGATAATGTGGAAGTGACAAGGCCCGCCTCTCACAGCTAATCCGTAGAAGCACCCTGAGTCCAGCACGGGACTTCCACGTCTATTGATCAACGTGAAAGTTCCGCTGGACAACGTTTGATCAGAAAAAATATTGAGTGCATAAAAATAGAGCCGTGTTATTTCTTCACATGCTCAAGACCTGAAACATCATTGAATGCGCCATGCGCTTCTCGCAGTGGTTCTGTTGGATTGTTTTGCACATCCAACTTAAACGTAACCGCCAACGTACCTTTAGCATAGTCGAAAGTCACATTTACAGTTCCACTATCATAAACGGCCGGATACGGTGTGATTATTGTTCCATCCTCTACTTCTTCGAGGAACATATACATAACACTCACCCCCAAATCCTCTTTATAATCATGCTCCCCATTAGTGATATCAGCCATAAACCAGAAACTCAGCACCCCTGTTCGCCTGGAGTCAATCCTCTGTTTTGCACTAACTCTCACCGACTTACCATCCGTTATAAAGGAATCAACCACTCCTTTGAATGGTGGAAGACCTTCAATAAGTACATTTGCTGTACCTGTCACGGCCTTTTGATTTACTGAAGATATAAAAAAATTACTTTCCATATTAAGCCTCTTTATCAAAAATCAACTTCCGCAAAATTACGAAACAAAAGACTGCCAGCATTACTACTCACCCACACCTGTCAGAACTGACAGTTGCAAAGAACTATTCGCAATAAATTATTCAATCAAAAAGCTTTCCAGTCATAAGCCAAGCCCCCAACGTCCGCTCTTAACCACTCAACAGGATGAGCGCAAGCTCGGCTGCAGCTCTTGATCTGCAGGCCCCATCGGCAGGCTGA
>NZ_NQYG01000021.1:0-83560 GCF_002878485.1 Pseudomonas sp. AD21 | reverse complement strand
AACCCCAATTGCGAAAGCAATTGGGGTTTTGTTTTGCCCGCAGGAAAGTGGTTTGCTTTCCGCGCAAGGCGCTGCAAGGGGAGGGACGGCCGTTCCAACCGTCGCCAGGACTGCCATTGGGGAAAAACCTTCTGAAGTGGTCACTCGGTTTTTGGTATGGTGCAGCTCGTTTTTAATGGACTGATGTCATGCCCACGGATCGGCACTCAATTTTTGTCAAAGAGTTGCTGTAGAAATGCCAGAACCCATCCCGATCAAGGATCACGAGAAAGAGAAGCGCCTGGTCAACAAGCGGTTGATCGCCTGTGCTCTGTTCGTTTTTGCTATCAGCTGTGCGCTGGTAGTGCGCCTGTATATCCTGCAAGTGGTTGAATACGACTACCACTCGACCATCTCCGAAAACAACCGCGTGCACGTCTTGCCGATCCCGCCGACTCGCGGCCTGATCTATGATCGCAACGGTGTGCTGCTCGCCGATAACCGCCCCAGTTACAACCTGATCATCACCCGCGAACGCGCCACTGACGTCAATCAGGAGCTGGACGAGGTCATCAATCTTCTGCATCTGCCGGCAGAAGACCGCACCGTTTTCGATAAAGCCATGAAGCAGTCCCGCCACCCGTTTACCCCGGTGACGCTGTTCTACGAGCTGACGGAAGAACAGATCGCCGTGTTGGCGGTTAATGAATTCCGCTTGCCGGGTCTGGATGTCGAGCCGCAGTTCGTTCGGCATTATCCGCTGGGCCCGCATTTCGCACATTCAATCGGCTACGTTGGCCGGATCAACGAGAAAGAGTCCAAGACGCTGGACTCGGTCGAATACCGCGGCACGCAATCTATCGGCAAAACCGGCATCGAACGCTTCTACGAAGCGCAGCTTCACGGCCACGTTGGTTATGAAGAAGTGGAGACCAATGCCCAAGGCCGAGTACTGCGGGTGCTGAAACACACCGATCCGGTGCCCGGCAAAAACATTGTGCTGAGCCTCGACGTCAAACTGCAGGAGGCTGCCGAAGCCGCACTAGGGGACCGTCGTGGTTCGGTGGTGGCACTGGATCCGTCCACTGGCGAAGTGCTGGCCATGGTCAGCAACCCGAGTTTCGACCCGAACCTGTTCGTCACCGGTATCAGTTCCAAGGAATACTCGGCGCTACGCGACTCCATCGACCGGCCGCTATTCAACCGTGTGCTGCGCGGCTTGTACGCGCCAGGTTCGACGATCAAGCCGGAGGTGGCGATTGCCGGTCTCGATACTGGTGTGGTTACTCCGCAGACCCGGGTCTTCGACCCGGGCTACTACCAACTCCCCGATTTCGATCACAAGTACCGCAACTGGAACCACAGCGGCGACGGTTGGGTGGACATGGACGCGGCGATCATGCGTTCCAACGACACGTATTTCTACGACCTGGCGCACAAGCTCGGCATCGATCGGCTGCACGACTACATGGCGATGTTCGGTCTCGGCGAAAAAGTTTCGCTGGACATGTTCGAAGAGTCGCCCGGTTTGATGCCGTCGCAGGCCTGGAAGCGCGCCACACGCCGTCAGGCGTGGTTCCCGGGGGAGACCGTGATCCTCGGCATCGGTCAGGGCTATATGCAGGTCACGCCGCTGCAGTTGGCCCAGGCCACTGCGCTGATTGCCAACAAGGGGGTGTGGAACCGTCCGCACCTGGCCAAGACAGTCGATGGCGTGGCACCGGTCGACGAACATCCAATGCCCAACATCCTGCTGAAGAATCCGCGTGACTGGGATCAGGTCAACCATGGCATGCAGATGGTGATGCACGATGCCCGAGGCATTGCCCGCGCGGCTGCGGCCGGCGCGCAATACCGCATTGCCGGCAAGAGTGGTACCGCGCAAGTGGTGGCGATCAAGCAGGGCGAGCGCTACAACCGCGAGAAAACCCTCGAACGCCATCGCGACAACGCCTTGTTTGTCGGCTTTGCCCCGGCGGAGCATCCGAAGATTGCCATCTCGGTAATGATTGAAAATGGCGAGGCCGGTGGTCGGGTGGCCGGCCCTGTGGTACGGCAGATCATGGACGCCTGGTTACTGGACCAGGACGGCCACCTTAAGCCGCAATACGCTGCACCGGCCAAGCCTCCCGGTGATCCGCACGTGTAACCGGAAGCTGCTTCACAGCACAGGCTCAAGTAGGTTGAGCCTGTGCGGGAAGATGTTTGGGCAACTGACTATTTGCAGCTGTAACCCTCAGGCATCGTGACGCTGTAGTTGCGTTGCACACGGTCCTGAAAATTCAGGTTCTGCAGACCTTGCCCCACCAGAAAGGCCTCGACCTTGGCGGCCTGGCAGTCCTCGTTATAAGACGACGCCCGAAGCAGATACACCGTACGTTTGCTGACTTCATCCCGGGCAGTGGCAACGAAGGTACTGAGGGTGGTGTAGCCGATTCGCTCTGAAGTACCCACCGGGCCATAGGTCGTATTGGGCTTACTGGTGCAGGTCAGTCGGTCATCTTTTTTCTTGGTGTTCTTGCACACGGTCGTAGTGCTGGTCGGCACTTGCCCATAGTCGGTGGCGGTATAGCGGTAAGACACCTGTCGGCTGCCGATATCGAGAGTGATGGTCATTTTGATCGGCGCGTGGTTCCTGGGCAGGCTGGCGTCGGTGTAGACCTCCTGGAAGCCCCTGTCTTTCAGTGCGTTGACCATGTCGCGAAGATAGTAGCGGGCATTGAGTGCGTTCTCATCGGCGCCGTTCGCCGAGGTCACAAGTACTGTTGCCTTTCGGTCGAACTGATAGTCCGGATCAGGTATTGCATTGAGTGCTACGTCTATTTGCGTGGCGCAACCGCCAAGCAACGCTGTGAGCATTAGTAGGACGCAGAACAAATAACGGGACATGACAAAGACGCCTTGCAACTAAGGATTGAATAGAGGTTAAACGGATGAGGCGCGCGATAAATAACTCGTCGTCAGCAAAGCTCAGTCTTTCTGGTATTCCAGCAGATCACCTGGCTGGCAATCGAGCGCTGCGCAGAGTTTGTCGAGAGTGGCCATTTTCACGCCCTTGACCTTGCCATTTTTCAGCAATGACAGGTTGGCCTCGGTGATGCCCAGCAGGGTGGCTAACTCTTTCGAGCGAATTTTTTGCGTGGCCATGACAACGTCAAGGCGGACGATAATGGTCATTGTATTGTTCTATATGTATTGACTTTGCTCATCGCTGAGAACTTTGGCGTCACGCATGATAATTGAAAATATACAGAGCAATACGCCTTTGATTATCTCGTAGGCAGAAGCGGAAGACAGGCCGATCGAGAACTGAAAAATCCGATCCCCCGGCGGCAGATCTATCGACAACGCCAAACCTTGCAAGGTCTCCACCAGCGGGTAGGTTGCCGGCGAAACAATGCACAGTACGCCCACTCGCCACAGGACCCTGATGTTGCGGTCGGTCCAGGTTTCGCCGCGCGACAAACGCAGGAAAAACAACCCTGTTAGCCATAACGCGTAACCCGACAGAACAACGGGCAGGAAATCCAGAAAAACGATCAGGGCAGTGACCATTGACGACAGCCATGTGTCGGGATCAAGCAGCGCGCCCTCGACAAACGGGTCAAGCAATTGCGGTGAGGCTTCAGCAAAGGCGTAGAGCAGGCCCGCCAGCATTTCATCCTTTTTGATGAACCAGATCGTCGCGTTGCCGCTAACCTCCGTCACACCCAGAACCCAGACAAGAATCGCTGCCAGCAGCCCGACCCAATGCATGCGTTGCGGCGCCAATCCGTTGATGTGAGTACTCATGAAAATTCCTGGTTGTTTCAATTAGGTAGCGAATTCTCGATGATAAATTATCGATTAACAATAATTAATTTTGATTTGTTTGCGTCGGTATCCTCTTCTCGATCGGCTCCGCACGGCTGCTTTTAACGGTGCGGGGAGTCGATTTACTAGCCAGCGCGCCGAAGGTGCTCTAAATGTGGGTCAGCAAACCTACCGGCAAGACCGAAACCATTACAAAATCAGGCCCCTGGCACCGGGCAACTCATGTCGCCTTCCTCACACTTCAAATACTGCTTCAGCGCTTCGACCCGCACCTTGGTCACCCCGGTCAGGCAGTTGCTGTAAATCAACGGATAAACGCTCCCGCCGTCTACCCCGGACGCCGAAAACTTGCATTCGGCATCACGAAACTCGATCCATGCCCGCTGTGCACTCACCAGCAGTTTTTTGGCGTCGGCGTTGCCCTTCAATCGACCGGTGATCTGCTGATACACCGCGTTCAGCTCCTTGTCCGCCGCCTTGAATTCCTGCCCGGCACACTGGTTCATGGTGGCCTGATCGCTGGCATTGGCGCAGTCGACGGCGGCGTGGGCGATAGGCGTGAACAGGAAGGGTGTCAGGACCATGAGCAGGCGTGGGGACATGGGTAATCTCACTGTGTCGGATGAAAGTGCAGAGCAGTTTAGCGGCTGTGGTGCTTCTATTCAGGAACGCGTAGCCGGGAGGCTTCGAGCAGGCGATCTGCGGTGGCTGCAATCTCCTCGCCGTCATGGAGCATTTCCAGCCAGTGGGCAGGAATCGCCCGAACGCCATAATAGGCCCCGGCCAATTGACCGACGATCGCGGCAGTGGTGTCGGCGTCATCGCCCAGGTTGGCGGCTTGCAGAATCGCTGCTTCGAAACTGTTGGTGTGATGAAAACACCACAGCGCGGCTTCCAATGACTCAACGCTGTAGCCACTGCCACGGATTTCAGTGGCTGACCTGGCCAGATAATCTCCTCGAGCAATTGCGGCGACTTTAGGTTGAGTGAAGGTTGAGAGCGGCAGTCTGCACAGCTCGGTTTTGGAGGCGCCGAGCAGCGCGTTGGCGATCAGTTCGGCAAACAACTGGCAGCATTCGATGGCTTCGGGGGCCGCGTGGGTTGTCCGCGAACTGTCACTGGCGAACTGGCGGATTTGCTGGACGACAGGGAAGAAAAACAGCACCACCGGCGCCAACCGCATCAGCGAGCCGTTGCCGGCGGTAAACGGGTCGGTTGATCCAGCAAAGGGCTGACCGGTTTGCTGGTACTGCGACAGTGCCTGACTGACGGTCATGCCAATATCGAAACAATCCCCCGTCGAGCTGAGATACCCCCATTGCCACCAGTTCAGATAGCGTCCCATCTGGTCCGTCGCATCGAATGTGTTTCTGGTCAGCAGACTCTCTGCCAGGCACAGCGCCATCGAGGTGTCATCCGTCCATTGCCCAGGCTTCAAGTGAAAGGGGCCTCCGCCGACCATGTCTGTCAGCGGCTGGAATGAGTCCCGCGGTTTGAACTCCACCGTGGTGCCAACGGCGTCGCCGCAAGCCAGGCCGAGCAGGGCGCCGCGATAACGTTCTGATAGGGAGGGCTGCATGCTTCGTCCTTGTTTGTTTCCGTTTCGCTGGAAAAGGTAACAGGTTCACTGGGAGGGGTGCGTCAGTCATTCACTCTTTCAACGATCGGAAATGCCGCCGAATGTTTCCTTTGGACAGAACAGGTGCAGCCCTTTGATACAACTTCAGGTTGGACATGTGGTCATACAAGCCTACTGTTCAGAACAGGAGGTGACTTATGAAACCAGTACCCAATAGTTTCGAACGCAAAATCATGCTCAAGGCACCGCGTTCTTATGTCTGGCGCGCATTGGTCGATGCCGAGGCGTTTGGTCAGTGGTTTGGTGTGGCGCTGGAGGACAGGCGGTTCATTGCCGGTGAATGGACCCAGGGGCAGGTCACCTATCCGGGTTATGAACACGTGTTGTGGAACGTGCTGGTCGAGCGGGTCGAGCCGCAGCAGTTGTTTTCGTTTCGCTGGCACCCGTACGCGGTCAATCCGAAAATCGATTACTCCCAGGAGCCGACGACGCTGGTCAGGTTCGAGCTGCAGGATTACGAGGGTGGCACGTTGCTCAAGGTGTCCGAATCCGGTTTTGCGCATATTCCTGATGTGCGGCAGAAGGAGGCGTATTACATGGACAGCCGTGGCTGGGAGGAACAACTGAGTCGACTTGAACAGTTTCTCGCCGAAAGCGCCAAGACCCGCGAGCGTGCCGATGACTGATAGCACCATGTTCAAGCCGTGGTTACAACGCTGGGCGCTGGTGCCAGACGGTGAACCGATCATCACCCCGGGCAGTCGTCTGTTACCGGTACGTTTCGGCGATGCACCGGCCATGCTCAAGATTGCGCTGGATACCGACGAACAGTACGGCAATCGGCTGATGACCTGGTGGGGCGGTGATGGCGCCGCGCAGGTGCTGGCCCATCATGAAGACGGTTTGTTGATGGAGCGGGCCATGGGGCGGCGTTCGCTGATGCACATGGCGCTCAACGGTGAAGACGACGCCGCCACACGGATCATGTGCACGGCGCTGGCGCACCTGCATGCACCGCGTCCGACACCGCCACCGCCGCTGGTGGAGCTGGCGCCGTGGTTCGCGTCACTGCGAATGGCCTCCGCCGAACATGGCGGCGCTTATGCCGTGAGCGTGCGAACGGCTGAAGCGTTGCTCGCTGAACCGCAGGACGTGGTGGTGCTGCACGGTGACATGCACCACGACAACGTCCTCGATTTCGGTACGCGCGACTGGCTGGCGATTGATCCCAAGCGGGTACGCGGCGAGCGGGGTTTCGATTACGCGAACCTGATCTGCAACCCCGAACTGCCCACAGCTGGCGATCCCGAGCGCTTTCGACGACAGGTCGAGGTGATTGTCGAGGCAGCCGGACTGGAGCGCCGACGCTTGCTGCAATGGGTGCTGGCGTTCGCGGGGTTGTCCGCCGCGTGGTTTCTGGAGGATGATCAGCAGCAGCAGGCCGCCGGGCAGCTGAAAGTTGCGCACATTGCGGCGTGCATGCTCGACGCCTGACGGGCGTAAGGGTTTTCGGAAGGCGTTCTATAGCGAATGTCTTACACGCATTGGTAGCTTTTTCGACTATTGCCGATTGGATCCACCGCGTAATCTACACCCATCAACTGAGACACAGGGAGTGTTTCAGGATCAAGGATGATCGACCATTAGCAAGGATCGCTGCCGACAGGGAGTCGATAATGGTCTTGGGAAAAACCCGCTTCGGCGGGTTTTTTTTCGCCTGTAGAAACGCCTCTGATACCTCTGTCGGGTGAAATTGTGGTGAGGGGATTTATCCCCGATGGCCTGCCTGGCAGGCCATTTCTTGGGGGCGCTTCGCAACCCATCGGGGATGGGTCCCCTCGCCACAGGGGATCAAACGCTCAAGAGGCGATCAACTGCCGCAACACGTAATGCAGGATCCCGCCGGACTTGAAGTACTCCACCTCATTCAACGTATCGATGCGGCATAGCACTTCGATTTTCTCCTGCTGCCCGTCTTCACGGGTGATCACCAGAGTCAGGTTCATGCGCGGCGTCAGTTCGATGTTGGTCAGGCCCTGAATATCCACGGTTTCCTTGCCTGTTAGATTCAGGCTCTTGCGGTTCTGATCGAGCTTGAACTGCAGCGGCAACACGCCCATGCCCACCAGATTGGAACGGTGAATGCGTTCGAAACTTTCAGCGATCACCGCTTTGACGCCCAGCAGGTTGGTGCCCTTGGCCGCCCAGTCGCGGCTGGAGCCAGTGCCGTATTCCTGACCGGCAATCACCACCAGCGGTGTGCCGTCGGCCTGATAACGCATGGCAGCGTCATAGATTGCCATCTTCTCGCCGCTCGGGATGTAGATCGTGTTGCCACCTTCTTCGCCACCGAGCATTTCGTTGCGGATACGGATGTTGGCGAATGTGCCGCGCATCATCACTTCATGGTTGCCACGGCGTGAGCCGTAGGAGTTGAAGTCTCGTGGTTCCACGCCTTTTTCCCGCAGATAGCGCCCGGCCGGACTGTCAGCCTTGATGTTGCCGGCAGGGGAGATGTGGTCGGTGGTCACCGAATCGCCGAGCAGCGCCAAGACCCGCGCGCCCTTGACGTCAGTGATTACCGGCAACGGGCCGGAAATGTCGTCGAAGAATGGTGGATGCTGGATGTAGGTCGAGTCGTCCTGCCACACATAGGTGGCGGCTTGCGGTACCTGGATCGCCTGCCATTGCTCGTCGCCAGCGAACACCTCGGCGTATTCCTTGTGGAACATCGCGGTGTTGACCTGGCTTACCGCGTCGGCGATTTCCTTGCTGCTCGGCCAGATGTCACGCAGGTACACTGGATTGCCTTGCTGGTCGTTGCCCAGTGGTTCCGTGCTGATGTCGGTGCGCACGCTGCCGGCCAGGGCATAAGCGACCACCAGTGGCGGCGAGGCTAGCCAGTTGGTCTTGACCAGCGGATGCACCCGGCCTTCGAAGTTGCGGTTGCCGGACAGCACCGACGCGACAGTGAGGTCGGCTTTCTGAATGGCTTTCTCGATCGGTTCCGGCAATGGCCCGGAGTTGCCGATGCACGTCGTACAGCCGTAACCGACCAGCGAAAACCCGAGCTGATCGAGGTACTGCGTCAACCCGGCAGCCTTGTAGTAGTCGGTCACCACTTTCGAACCGGGTGCCAGTGAACTCTTGACCCACGGTTTGCGCGTCAGGCCTTTCTCCACGGCTTTTTTCGCCAGCAGACCGGCCGCCATCATCACACTCGGGTTGGAGGTGTTGGTGCAGGAAGTGATTGCGGCGATCACCACCGCGCCGTTTTTCAGGCGATAGGTATGGCCTTCGTATTCGTATTCGGTTTCGCCGACCAGATCGGCGTTGCCCACGGCCACACCACCGCCGCCTTCGCTTTCCAGGCGGCCTTCTTCCTTGCTGGTGGGCTTGAATTGCAGGTCCATGAAATCACTGAAGGCCTGCGCGACGTTCGGCAGCGAGACGCGATCCTGCGGGCGTTTCGGCCCGGCAAGGCTGGCTTCGACGCTACCCATGTCCAGCGCCAGGCTGTCGGTGAACACCGGTTCCTGACCCGGCACGCGCCACAGGCCCTGGGCCTTGGTGTAGGCCTCGACCAGTTTCACCACTTCCGGCGGTCGGCCGGACAGGCGCAGGTACTCCAGGGTCACGTCATCGACCGGGAAGAAGCCGCAGGTCGCACCGTATTCCGGGGCCATGTTGGCGATGGTCGCGCGGTCGGCCAGCGGCAGGGCGGCGAGGCCGTCCCCGTAGAACTCGACGAATTTGCCGACCACGCCTTTCTTGCGCAGCATCTGCGTGACCGTCAGCACCAGGTCGGTGGCGGTGATGCCTTCCTTGAGCTTGCCGATGAGCTTGAAGCCGATCACTTCCGGAATCAGCATCGACACCGGTTGGCCGAGCATCGCCGCTTCCGCCTCGATCCCGCCGACGCCCCAGCCGAGTACACCGAGGCCGTTGATCATGGTGGTGTGCGAGTCGGTGCCGACCAGCGTGTCGGGGAATGCGTAGGTGTGGCCGTCCTCATCCTTGGTCCACACCGTGCGCCCGAGGTATTCGAGGTTGACCTGGTGGCAGATCCCGGTGCCCGGTGGCACCACGCTGAAGTTGTCGAAGGCGCTCTGACCCCAGCGCAGGAACGCATAACGTTCGCCGTTACGCTGCATCTCGATGTCGACGTTCTGTTCGAAAGCACTGGCGGTGGCGAATTTGTCGACCATCACCGAGTGGTCGATCACCAGATCTACTGGCGACAATGGGTTGATTCGCTGCGGATCACCGCCGGCCTTGGCCATGGCGGCACGCATCGCGGCGAGGTCGACCACCGCGGGGACGCCGGTAAAGTCCTGCATCAATACGCGGGCAGGGCGGTACTGGATTTCCCGGTCGGAGCGCCGCTCCTTGAGCCAGGCGGCGATCGCCTTGAGGTCGGCGCCGGTAACGGTTTTTTCATCTTCCCAGCGCAACAGGTTTTCCAGCAGGACCTTCAGCGACATTGGCAGCTTGTCGATATTGCCAAGGCTTTTCGCTGCATCCGGCAGACTGAAATAGTGGTAGGTCTTTTGGTCGATCTGCAGTGTTTTAAGGGTCTTCAGACTATCGAGGGACGGCATTACGATCACTCCTTTGAGTCCGCACGGCTACGGACTGAGGGGACGGGCAGAGCTATCAACGTAGCCCTGTTTTCAGTAGCTGGCTAATAACTGGACTCTATGGGCAAGTCCAAGGTTCCGACATCGGCTATCATGCGCCGGTTTTCGTGACAGGCTTTGCTTCACCGCAAGGCTTGAGCATCGTGCAGGGGCCGAATGTCCGCCCTCTGCCCAGGAGTAAGAATGAACACCCTATTCATGCATTGCCGGCCAGGCTTCGAAGGTGAAGTCTGTTCGGAGATTTCCGACCTCGCCGCCCAGTTGAACGTCGCCGGTTACGCCAAGGCCAAAGCGGCCACCGCGTACGCCGAGTTCGTCTGCACTGAAGCAGACGGC
Source organism: Pseudomonas sp. AD21 (assembly GCF_002878485.1). NCBI lineage: Bacteria > Pseudomonadati > Pseudomonadota > Gammaproteobacteria > Pseudomonadales > Pseudomonadaceae > Pseudomonas > Pseudomonas sp. AD21. Next base: position 73,213 of record NZ_NQYG01000021.1, on the reverse strand, counting down.
GCTGAACGCCTGATGCGCGGCCAGCGTTTCGCCGAACTGATTTTTCCGCGGCAATGGGCGCGCGGGATCTTTATCGATTTGCCGGAAAACGACCGCATCAGTGTAATCCTCGCGCACATGGCCGATTTCCCGGTGTTCGGCAGCCTGTGGCTGGAAGTCGTCGACACCAACGACGGCAAGGAACTGTCGAACTTCTGCAAGAAATTCGAAGGCCCGCTGCGCAAGGCACTGACCGCCGCCGGCAAACTGGTGGAGGACGCCAGCAAGCCGCGTCTGCTGCTGACGTTCAAAAGTGGTCGTGAAGTGTTCCTCGGCATGGCCGATGCCGGTAACTCGGCGATGTGGCCGATGGGCATTCCGCGCCTGAAGTTTCCGCGCGAGGCGCCGAGCCGTTCGACGTTGAAGCTGGAAGAAGCCTGGCACCACTTCATCCCGCGTGATCAGTGGGACGAGCGCCTGCACAGCGACATGACCGGCGTCGACCTCGGTGCAGCCCCGGGCGGCTGGACCTGGCAACTGGTCAACCGCGGCATGCTGGTGACTGCCATCGACAACGGCCCGATGGCCGAAAGCCTGATGGACACCGGCCTGGTGCAGCACTTGATGGCTGACGGTTTCACCTTCAAGCCCAAGCAACCGGTGGACTGGATGGTCTGCGACATCGTCGAGAAACCGGCACGTAATGCCGCGATGCTCGAAGAGTGGATCGGCGAGGGGCATTGCCGCGAGGCGGTGGTCAACCTGAAGTTGCCGATGAAGCAGCGCTATGCCGAGGTGAAGCGCTTGCTCGAACGCATCGCCGATGGCTTCAAGGCCCGTGGGATCAAGGTCGATATTGGCTGCAAGCAGCTGTATCACGACCGCGAAGAAGTGACCTGCCATTTGCGTCGTCACGACATCAAAAAAAGCAAATCCCGCTGAAACAACACCAAACCCTGTGGGAGTGATCTCTGTGGTGAGGGATAAATCCCCTCACCACAGATGACTGAGCACCCGGCAATGCGCGACAATGCCGGCCAGTTTCAGGAGTGAATCATGAGTGAAATGATCGATACCCCGGTCGACGGCACCCTCGACGCCACCGGCCTCAATTGCCCGGAGCCGGTGATGATGCTGCATCAGCACATTCGTGATCTGGTGCCCGGCGGCCTGCTCAAGGTGATCGCCACCGATCCCTCGACCCGTCGCGACATTCCCAAGTTCTGCGTGTTTCTCGACCACGAACTGGTCGGTCAGCACGAAGAGGCTGGTACTTATCTGTACTGGATCCGCAAGAAACAAGCCTGAGTCCGAGCCAAGCACAGAACCAATGTGGGAGCGGGCTTGCTCGCGAAAGCGGTATGTCAGTCACTATCAATGGCGACTGATACACCGCATTCGCGAGCAAGCCCGCACATTGTTTGTCCAGCGTCAGGCTTTCTTTAGCCAGTGCTGCGACTGATCCGAATACGCTTGCGCGCACTGCGCGTCAGGCGGATCGACAGCATCAGCGCGGCACAGCTCAGGCCGACGATCAGGCCTTGCCACAAGCCGCTCGGGCCACGCGGTTCACCGAGCCAGTCGGTCAGGCCGAGGGCGTAACCCACCGGCAGGCCGATGCCCCAGTAAGCGAACAGGGTCAGGATCATCGTTACCCGGGTGTCCTGATAACCGCGCAGGGCGCCAGCCGCCGTGACCTGAATCGCGTCGGAAAACTGGAACAGCGCCGAGTACACAATCAGCATCGCCGCGATGTGGATCACTGTCGGGTCGGCGGTGTAGATCGAGGCAATCGGCTCGCGCAGCAACAGCATCATGCTCGCCGACAAACAGGCGTAGGCCAGCGCGGCGCCCATACCAACGCCAGCGGCGAAGCGCGCCTCACGCGGTTCTTCACGGCCCAGGGCCTGGCCGACTCGTACGGTCACCGCCATGCCCAGCGAATACGGAATCATGAACACCAGCGAACTGACGTTCAGTGCGATCTGATGCCCGGCAACCACAGTGGCGCCGAGGCTGCCGATCAGCAGGGCGATCACGGCGAAGATGCTCGACTCGGCAAACACTGCGATGCCGATCGGCAGACCGATCGCCAGCAGACGCTTGATCACCGCCCATTGCGGCCAGTCGAAGCGGCTGAAAATCTCACTCGAGCGATAGGCCGGCGCCCAACGTTCCCAACCGGCCAGGCCCAGCGCCATCACCCACATCACAATGGCCGTGGCCCAGCCGCAGCCGACGCCGCCCATGGCCGGCACGCCGAAGTGGCCATAAATGAAGATGTAGTTCAGCGGAATGTTCAGCGCCAGACCGCACAGGCCCAGCACCATCGCCGGGCGGGTACGGCCGATGCCGTCACTGGTGCAGCGCAGCACGTGGTAGAACGCCACCGCCGGCAGGCCGCTGGCAATGCCGTGCAGATACTGCATGCACGGGCCGATCAGCTCGGGATCGACCTTCATCAAGTGCAGTACCGGCTCGGCGGCCACCAGCATCGCCGTCGCGATCAGTCCGACCACCAGCGCCAGCCACAATGCCTGACGCACGATCGGGCCGATCTCGCTGTGGGTTCCGGCGCCGAAACGCTGGGCGACTTTCGGTGTGGTGGCCAGCAGGGTACCGGTCATCAGCAGGAAAACCGGGACCCAGATCGAGTTGCCCAGTGCCACCGCCGCCAGATCCTTTGGCCCGACGCGGCCAGCCATCACCGCATCGACGAAGCCCATGGCCGTGGTCGCCAGTTGCGCGATGATGATCGGCAACGCCAGGGCGAGCAGGTTCTTGAACTCCAGACGAATCCGCGCGGGGCGGGTGAGGGAGACGGCGACACGTTGTTCAGTTACAGAATTCACAGGCAAAGCGTCCACAGGTGTTGATGCGCAAGGCGCCGCATTCTACGCCGCTGACGTGACAGTCAGGAAAAATCCTCTGTTGCGGATTTGTAATCGCACGGCCTGCTGGCCCAACCGCCCATCTGCACCTAAACTGCCGATCCGCCAAAGGAGCCCGCCATGCTGATTGTTGCCGACGAAAATATCCCGCTGCTCGATGCCTTTTTTGCCGGTTTCGGCGAGATCCGCCGGGTGCCGGGCCGTTCCATCGACCGTGCGACGGTCGAACAGGCCGATGTGTTGCTGGTGCGTTCGGTGACCAACGTCAACCGGGCGTTGCTTGAGGGCAGCAAGGTTCGCTTTGTCGGCACCTGCACCATCGGTACTGATCATCTGGATCTCGAGTACTTCAATGAGGCCGGCATTACCTGGTCCAGCGCGCCCGGTTGCAACGCCCGGGGGGTGGTCGATTACGTGCTCGGCAGCCTGATGACCCTCGCCGAAATCGAAGGCGTCGATCTGACGCAGCGCACCTATGGCGTGGTCGGTGCCGGTGAGGTCGGTGGTCGGCTGGTCAAGGTTCTGAAAGGACTGGGCTGGAACGTGAAAGTCTGCGATCCACCGCGTCAGGCAGCCGAGGGTGGCGACTATGTCAGCCTCGAGCAGATCATCGAGCAGTGCGACGTGATCAGCCTGCACACCCCGTTGACCCGCAGCGGTGGCGGTGCGACCTGGCATCTGTTCGATCAGCAGCGCTTGCAGCAGCTCAAGCCCGGCGCCTGGCTGATCAATGCCGCGCGTGGCCCTGTGGTGGATAACGCCGCGCTGCGCAAAGTGCTGCTGCAGCGCGAAGACCTGCAAGCGGTGCTCGACGTCTGGGAAGCAGAACCCGAGGTCGATGTGGCGCTGGCCGAACTCTGCGTGCTGGCAACACCGCACATTGCCGGTTACAGCCTGGATGGCAAACAGCGCGGCACGGCGCAGATCTATGAGGCGTACTGCGAGTTCATCGGCCAACCGGTGAGCATCCAGCTCAGTGAGCTGCTGCCAGCACCGTGGCTGTCACAAGTGACCCTGCACGCCGACAGTGATCCGGCTTGGGCGCTGGCGATGTTGTGCCGTGGGGTATACGACCCGCGCCGCGACGATGCGGACTTTCGCCGCAGTCTTGTAGGCAATGTCGGTGAGCAGCGTGCGGCGTTCGATGTGTTGCGCAAGCAGTATCCGGTGCGACGCGAGATTGAGGGCTTGAAGGTGCGAATCGAAGGGAGCTCGCCGCAGTTGCAACAGATTGTGGCGGCGCTGGGGGCGGTGGCTGTCTAGCGATCGAGTCGACCCTATCGCGAGCAGGCTCGCTCCCACATGGATCTCTCATCAACTGAAGATCTCCTGTGGGAGCGAGCCTGCTCGCGAAGGGCGCACTGCGGTCTGATTGGCAGGTAGAAAAAACCCGGCCAAAAGGGGCCGGGTCAGGAAGACGGTGGCTATATCACTTTTGTTCGGCAGGCTTGACCAATCGCTTCTCCAGTTCGCGGCATGCGTTCTGGATCATGTCTTCAGTGATCGGTACTTCACGCCCATCCTTGTCAATAATGGAGCAACCCAGAGGTTGGCCGGGCTTGGTGCGGATCACTTGAATCTTGTCTTCGCTGCTGTGTTGCAAGGACATGGCCTGTCTCCTCATCAGGTTGTACGCGTAGATTAAAACCGCCACGTGACCAGGCTGTGACAACACCTTTGGGTCTGTCAAAAGCGGCACCTCCACTCCAACAGAAATGACCGCTTGTCTCAACCGGGACATTAGACCAATAGCAACTATGGCCTAGTCTTTGGGGGCATATTTAACCTGACTCATTGTGATTTACAGAGTTGCGCCCCATAGAAGGTTTAGGCTAGCCCTTTCACCAACACGGATGTGTACCTGAATGATCTCGAAGCTTTCCTCCCGGCACCGTCGAGCGCTGAGTCTGACCAGTCGATTTCTGGCGCCTTACCGTTGGCAAGTTTGTGGTGCGCTGTTGGCGTTGATCGTCACCGCGGCCGTCACGTTGTCGATGGGGCAGGGGATCAAGTTGCTGGTCGATCGGGGCTTCATGACGCAGTCGCCGCACCAACTGAACCAGAGCATCGGCATCTTCATGTTGATGGTGCTTGGCCTGGCGATCGGCACGTTCGCGCGGTTTTACTGGGTGTCGTGGATCGGTGAGCGCTGCGTGGCGGATATCCGGCGCGAGGTGTTCAACCATCTGGTGTACTTGCACCCCGGTTTCTACGAGAACAACCGCAGTTCGGAAATTCAGTCGCGACTGACCGCTGACACGACGTTGCTGCAATCGGTGATCGGTTCGTCACTCTCGATGTTTCTACGCAACCTGTTGATGGTGATCGGCGGGGTGGTCCTGCTGTTCGTCACCAACCCGAAACTCACCAGCATCGTGGTGATTGCCTTGCCGTTCGTGGTTGCTCCCATTCTGATTTTCGGTCGGCGCGTGCGCAATCTGTCGCGGCTGAGCCAGGACCGGGTCGCGGATATCGGCAGCTACGTTTCCGAAACCCTGGGTCAGATCAAGACCGTGCAGGCCTACAACCATCAGGTGCAGGATGAGCGACGTTTCGCGTCAACGGTCGAGGACGCATTCGACACGGCGCGTAAACGTATTTTTCAGCGTTCCTGGATGATCACCATGGTGATCGTTCTGGTGCTGGGCGCGGTGGCGGTGATGTTGTGGGTGGGCGGCATGGACGTGATTGCCGGTCGAATCACCGGTGGTGAACTGGCAGCGTTCGTCTTCTACAGCCTGATCGTCGGCAGTGCCATCGGTACCCTGAGCGAGGTGATCGGTGAATTGCAGCGTGCGGCGGGTGCCGCCGAACGGATCGCCGAACTGCTGGGTTCGCAGAACATCATCCTGCCACCGACTACCGGACTGGTGACCTTGCCGGAACGGATCAAGGGCGAACTGCAATTGCAGGATGTGCGCTTTTCCTATCCTTCGCGTCCCGAAAGCTACGCTGTCAACGGTCTGACTCTGACCATCAAGGCCGGCGAGACGCTGGCGCTGGTGGGACCGTCCGGCGCCGGCAAGTCCACGGTGTACGACCTGCTGCTGCGCTTCTATGACCCGCTTGAAGGGCGGATCCTGATCGACGGTGTGCCGCTGAGCAGTCTCGATCCGCTGGATCTGCGCCGTAATTTCGCCTTGGTCTCGCAATCGCCTGCGCTGTTTTTCGGCAGCGTCGAAGAGAATATTCGTTACGGTAATGCCGGCGCGACGCTGGAGCAGGTCAAGGAAGCGGCGCGAATCGCTCATGCCCATGACTTCATCGAGAAAATGCCCAACGGTTACCAGACGCATCTGGGCGATGGCGGCCTCGGCCTTTCTGGTGGCCAGCGTCAGCGCTTGGCGATCGCCCGCGCGTTGCTGGTGGATGCACCGATCCTGTTGCTGGACGAAGCCACCAGCGCCCTCGATGCGCAGAGTGAGCACTTGATTCAGGAAGCTCTGCCCAGCCTGATGCAAAACCGCACCACGCTGGTGATTGCGCATCGCCTGGCCACGGTGAAAAACGCCGACCGGATCGCGGTAATGGATCAGGGCAAACTGGTGGCGATCGGTACGCATCAGGAGCTGATCGTGAGCAATCCGCTGTACGCGCGGCTGGCGTCGTTGCAGTTCAATGATGGTCACGGCGCTACAACTAACTCCGTCACCGAACCTGTAATCGACTAAGTGATCGACCCGGCAGCGCACATAAAAAATGCCCTTGTCTTGGGATAAGGGCATTTTTCATTACGCGCTGTCAGCCGTGTAATCACTGATCATCAAAATACCGCTCATGCCAATCCACCAGCGGTTGCGGCGAGTTGAGTTTCTGGCCGTAGATCACCGAATACGACAGCACGTTCTGCACGTACTGGCGGGTTTCGTCGAACGGGATGCTTTCCACCCACACGTCGAAGCTCAGGTGATCGGCGCCGCGCAGCCACTGACGGACGCGACCGGGGCCGGCGTTGTAGGCAGCGGAGGCGAGGACGCGGTTTCCGTTGAACTGGCTGTGCACCTGGCTCAGGTAAGCGGCGCCGAGCTGGATGTTCTTGTCTGGGTCGAGCACTTGCTGTGGCGAAGCCAGCGGGATGCTGAACTTGCGCGCGGTTTCCTTGGCGGTGCCCGGCATCAGTTGCATCAGGCCGCTGGCGCCGACGCCGGAGCGGGCGTCGTCCATGAACGCACTTTCCTGACGGGTGATGGCGAACACCCAGCTCGAATGCAGTCCACGCGTCTTGGCTTCACGCACGAGGGTGTCGCGGTGCGCCATCGGGAAACGGATGTCCAGGTCGTCCCAGTATTGCGCCTGACTGATGGTGCGAATGGCCGGGAAGTACCATTTCAGGTCGTAGGCCAGTCTGGCCTGGGCGACCATTTCGTCACGATTGAAATGACGGCTGACGTGATACCACTCGCGGCGACCGTCGACGATCTGCCCGCGGGCATGGAATTCCAGGGCGCGACGCACGCCGGGGGTGTTGCGCACCTTGTTGATGGTGGCCTGACTGAGTACCAGCGGCTTGTTCATCAGCGAGTAAGGCAGTTGCGAGCGGTCGGCGGCGAGGAAGCCATAGAAATCGCGTTCCTTCGCCAGATTCTTGTACAGCGTCTGTGCTTCCGGGTTCTGTGGCTGTGCCAGTTCCAGGCTGCGGGCCTGCCAGTAACGCCAGCGGTTGGTGGTCGCCAGATCCTGCGGCAGACGACGCGTCAACTGATACGCATCGTCCCAGCGTGCCAGACGCAACAGCAAACGCAGGCGCCATTCGGAAACGGTGTTGTCACGCAGCTCAGGATCGTATTTGGTCATCACGTCAAGCGCACGGCTGTCGAAACGCCGGGCCAGGGTCAGGCCGATTTCCCGGGCAATCGCGACTTTCTCGTCACGGGAGAAATGCATGCTGCTGGCGTAACCGTCGAGCAGGGCCATGGCCTTGTCCGGATCCTGACGGGCGAGGCGGCGCAGGCCGAGGCTGACCACGTCGGACATCGGCTCGTCGGCCGGGGTGAAGCGCGACGGCTGGTTGAGCAGCTCGGGTTTCTGCGCCACATCCACCAGCAAGCGACCGCGCGGGGCGAGGGTGGTCAGGCCGTTGACCAGACTGTTGGCCAATGGATAGTTGCGCGCCTGGGCTGCGAGTTTGGTGCGTTCCCAGCGTTTCTGTTCGGTCAACTGGCCGTCGGCGGCCCAGATCCCGAACAGTCCGTCACAGGCCGCCGGTTGCGATTTGCCGGTCAGCCACAGTTTGTCGGCGTTGGCGTAACCATCGGCTTTGTGGCCGCTGCTGATCTGGTACTGCGCATTCAGGCAGTCCAGTTCGGTGAAATTGAGTTTCGGGTCGTAATACTTGACGAAGGTTGCCCAGTCACCACGGTCGGCGAGCCAGCGCAACCAGCGCAGTTTCATCCAGTTGGCCTGAGGCAGGTCACCGTGTTCGGCGAGAAATTTCTCGATCTCGGCGTTGCTCGCGGTCTTTAGACGTGCGGTCAGTTCGTCGTAGGCCAGGTACGGTTCCAGCGGATAATCGGCCAGGGCCTGGCTGTAACGGAAGTACGGGCCGGTATCGCCCTTGGCCAGGGCGCGCTTGGCTTCATCGTAATACTGGCGTTGGGTGGACAGGTCCACCGCCTGGGCGGATTGAGCGGCAGCGGCGGTAAGTAGCAAACAGGACAAGACACTGAAAAGGCGACTGCGCATGAGACATCCGGGCAGAGAAATCATGACAAGCACCGGCCGCAGCCAGCACTGAATTGTCTGTAGCTTAGCCTTTTGCCAGCAACCGGCGAAAGCTTTGCCGGTCTCGCAGCACAAGTTCGCAACAAATGTTGTGCAGAGTGCTTCGACAGACAAATTGCCGGCCTGTTGAGGGCCTAACTCAGGTAGAATGCGCGCCCGGTTTTTGGAGAAGCTCATGACCCTGCTCAAATTCAGCGATGTGTCCCTTGCATTCGGCGCGATGCCGTTGTTGGACAAGGTGTCCTGGCAGATCGCCCGTGGTGAGCGGGTGTGCATCATCGGCCGCAACGGCACTGGCAAGTCCAGCATGATGAAACTGGTCAAGGGCGACCAGAAGCCCGATGACGGCTCGGTGTGGCGTGCCCCCGGTCTGAAAATTGGCGAGTTGCCGCAAGAATTGCCTGTGGCCGACGGACGGACTGTGTTCGACGTGGTTGCCGAGGGGCTCGACGGTGTTGGCGCCTTGCTCGCCGAATACCATCACCTGAGCCAGAACATCGTCACCGATGCCGACCTGGACAAGCTGATGCACGTTCAGCACGACCTCGAAGCCCGTGATGGCTGGCGCTTGCAGACCCTGGTCGACAGCACCCTGAGTCGCCTGCAACTGCCGGCCGACAAGACCCTCGCCGAGTTGTCCGGCGGCTGGCGTCGTCGCGTGCTGCTGGCGCAGGCGCTGGTGTCCGAACCGGATCTGCTGTTGCTCGACGAACCGACCAACCACCTGGACATCGGGGCGATCGCCTGGCTCGAAGAAGCACTCAAGGATTTCCAGGGCGCCGTGCTGTTCATCACGCACGACCGTTCCTTCCTGCAAAACCTTGCCACGCGCATCCTCGAACTGGATCGCGGCGGCCTGATCGACTGGAACGGCGACTACGCCAGCTTCCTGGTGCACAAAGAGGCCGCGCTGGCCGCTGAAGAAACCGCCAACGCGCTGTTCGACAAGCGTCTGGCCCAGGAAGAAGTGTGGATTCGTCAGGGCATCAAGGCCCGTCGTACCCGTAACGAAGGCCGCGTGCGCGCCCTGAAAGCCCTGCGTGTTGAGCGCAGCGAACGTCGCGAACGCACCGGCAAGGCCAACATCCAGCTGGAAACCGCCGACAAGTCCGGCAAGCAAGTGATGGTGCTGGAAAATGTCAGCTTCCATCACCCGGACGGCCCGTTCCTGATCAAGGACTTCTCGATGGTCCTGCAGCGCGGCGACCGTATCGGTCTGCTCGGCGCCAACGGTACTGGCAAGACCACCCTGCTCAAGCTGATGCTCAACGGTCTGCAACCGACCAGCGGCAAAGTGGAAGAGGGCACCCGGATCGACGTGGCCTACTTCGACCAGTTGCGTCATCAGCTGGATCTGGAAAAGACCGTGATCGACAACGTCGCCGAAGGTCGCGATTTCATCGACATCGACGGCCAGAGCCGCCACGTGCTGAGCTACCTCGGCGACTTCCTGTTCAGCCCGCAGCGTGCCCGCACGCCGGTCAAGGCGCTGTCCGGTGGCGAGCGTGCACGCTTGTTGCTGGCGAAACTGTTCAGCAAACCGGCGAACCTGCTGGTACTCGACGAGCCGACCAACGACCTCGACGTGGAAACCCTCGAACTGCTCGAAGAGGTGCTGCTGACCTTCAACGGCACTGTACTGATGGTCAGCCACGACCGGGCATTCCTCGACAACGTGGTCACCAGCACCCTGGTCTTCGAAGGTGAAGGCAAGGTTCGTGAATATGTCGGTGGCTATCAGGACTGGATCCGTCAGGGCGGCTCGCCGCGCCTGCTGGGCGTGACCGAGAGCAAGTCGGGCAAGGCTGACCTGAATTCAGCGGTGGTGACTGCTGAGCCTGCTGTGGTTGCTGCGCCTGCTGCCGCACCGGTTGCCAAGAAGAAGCTGAGCTACAAGCTGCAGCGCGAGCTGGAAGCGTTACCGGGCGATATCGACGCGAAGGAACAGCAGATTGCTGCCGTGGAAGCCGAAATGGCTGAAGCTGGCTTCTATCAGCGCCCTGCGGCAGAGACGGCCAAGGTGATTGCTTCGCTGGAGCAATTGCAGGCTGAGCTGGATGCGTTGGTTGAGCGTTGGGCCGAGCTGGATGCCTGATTGATCCGGTAACAAAAAAGCCCGGCGCTCAGTGATGAGCTCCGGGCTTTTCATATGCGGGTGGAGACCTAATGGGGGAGCGAGCCTGCTCGCGAATGCGGTGTGTCAGGCGGCATTAATGCTGAATGTGCCGACGCCTTCGCGAGCAGGCTCGCTCCCACAATGAACAGTGTTTCAGCGTTTGATCAGGTGAACGGCGAGGACATCGCAAGGCGCGCCGTGTAGCACGTCATTGGCCGTGGAACCGAGCAGCAATGCCAAGCCATGACGGCCATGGCTGCCGACCACGATCAGATCGCAATGGTTTTCCTTGGCGAAATGATGGATTTCCTGACGTGGCTGGCCATAGGTCAGATGGCAGTTGGCGCCTTCAAGTTCTGAGTATTTGGCTTTCAGGCGCTCAAGACGCTCCTTGGCCTGATCGAACTGTTGCTGTTGCAGTTGTGACAGATCCATCGGCACATCGCCGCCGAACGCCATCGCCATTGGTTCGACGATATGCACCAGCGACAGCTTGGCGCCATTGCTCACCGACAGCTCTCGGGCGCGGTGGATCACTGGGTCGCACTCTTCGGTCAGATCTACGGCGACCAGGATATGGGAGTAGGGCATGAGGTGCTCCTCGTGACGGTTCAATATTGTTAAGTATGGCTGGTTTCAAGCGCATTGGTTCCAAAGTGACACAATGCGCTCACCTATAAGTCGGGAGTAGAGATATGACGGTCTGGTTAGTGGTGTCAATCCTGCTGGTGGTTCTGAGTCCACTGGCATGGTTGCGCCCATCGCGCGTGCAGAGCGGCCGGATGGCCCTGCGCATGGAGGCGCGGCGCATCGGGCTGGCCATGCAGCTGGCGCCTCAGGAGTGGCCGCACTGGCTGTCTCAGGAGCCTCCGAGTCCATGTGCGCAATATCATCGACCGCGGCGTGGCAGTCAGCCAGCGTGCTGGACCTACTGGCAGAAATCGCCTGGTGTGTGGGTCAATCAATGGCAGGAAGTCTGCGAAGACCGGGCGCTGCTCAATCATTTCGAAAAGTTGCCAGGCAACGTCTTCAAGGTCGAGGCAGACAAGCAGATGATCGCCTTGTACTGGGGTGAGAAGGGCGAAGCGACGGTTTTGCAGGATATTGATGCGACTCTGAAAGCGCTGGCGTGACTCGCGGACTTTTCCCACTGCAATGGTGGGGAGCGTCCGGCAGACGAGCAATAAAAAGCCCGACATGATTCATCGGGCGGGGTTGGCCAGGCAGGCCGGTAACTGTTTTTATCGCTGATTCGATTTTGCGCGGTCAACGAATCTCCCTTTAGTCCAGCCAGCGTAGCCTGTTAAACAAGGCTCGCTGCGAATTAGGGCGACTTTTCTAACTATTGATTCTATGAATGGCTTTGCATGCAGCGCCGTGTTGCAGCTCTGCGTGCGACGGAAGTGACCGCAAAGTCGCATTTCAACCCGTATTTTGGGCGATTGACAATTGTTGGAAATTCCGTGAAGGTGACGTACCCAAATCAAACGGGCGTATGAATTGAGCGTTTGTCTTACAGACTGCTCCTACAGAATCCCGACTATCGCGTTGGCGGGTGTGCCGGGTGGATTGGCGTCAGCATCGACGAAAAAGCGTCCTGCCGAGCCGTTTACCTGCGTCCGACGTGTACTGTTCAGCTTCCATATCGTGGAGATCAGTTGATGATTTACGAAGGTAAAGCCATCACGGTTAAAGCTCTTGAAAGTGGCATCGTCGAATTGAAATTCGACCTCAAGGGTGAGTCCGTCAACAAGTTCAACCGTCTTACCCTGAACGAACTGCGTCAGGCCGTAGACACCATCAAGGCAGATGCTTCGATCAAGGGCGTGATCGTCAGCAGTGGCAAGGACGTGTTCATCGTCGGCGCCGACATCACCGAATTTGTCGACAACTTCAAGCTGCCGGATGCCGAGCTGGTTGCTGGCAATCTCGAAGCCAACAAGATCTTCAGCGATTTCGAAGACCTCAACGTTCCGACCGTAGCAGCCATCAACGGCATCGCCCTGGGTGGCGGTCTGGAAATGTGCCTGGCGGCGGACTACCGCGTCATGTCGACCAAGGCCAAGATCGGCCTGCCGGAAGTCAAACTGGGCATCTACCCAGGCTTCGGCGGTACCGTGCGTCTGCCACGCCTGATCGGCGTCGATAACGCCATCGAGTGGATTGCCGCCGGCAAGGAAAACCGCCCTGAAGACGCCCTGAAAGTCAGCGCCGTCGACGCCGTGGTTGCTCCGGAGAAGCTGCAGGAAGCTGCCCTTGAACTGATCAAACGCGCCATTTCCGGCGAGTTCGACTTCAAGGCCAAGCGTCAGCCAAAACTTGAAAAACTCAAGTTGAACGCCATTGAACAAATGATGGCTTTCGAAACCGCCAAAGGTTTCGTTGCCGGTCAAGCTGGCCCGAACTACCCGGCGCCGGTTGAAGCGATCAAGACCATCCAGAAAGCCGCGAACTTCGGTCGTGACAAGGCGCTGGAAGTCGAAGCCTCCGGTTTCGTCAAACTGGCCAAGACCTCTGCAGCGCAGAGCTTGATCGGTCTGTTCCTGAACGATCAGGAGCTGAAGAAAAAGGCCAAGGCCTACGACGAAATCGCCAAGGACGTGAAGCAGGCTGCTGTATTGGGCGCCGGCATCATGGGTGGCGGTATTGCTTATCAGTCGGCCTCCAAAGGTACGCCGATCCTGATGAAGGACATCAACGAGCACGGTATCGAGCAGGGTCTGGCCGAAGCTGCCAAACTGCTGGTTGGCCGCGTTGACAAAGGTCGCATGACCGCCGCGAAAATGGCTGAAGTACTCAACGGCATTCGTCCGACCTTGTCCTACGGCGACTTCGGTCACGTCGATCTGGTTGTTGAAGCCGTGGTCGAGAACCCGAAGGTCAAGCAAGCCGTGCTGGCTGAAGTCGAAGGCCAGGTCAAAGAGGACACCATCCTCGCGTCCAACACCTCGACCATTTCCATCAGCCTGCTGGCCAAGGCCCTCAAGCGTCCGGAAAACTTCGTTGGCATGCACTTCTTCAACCCGGTGCACATGATGCCGCTGGTGGAAGTGATCCGTGGCGAGAAGTCCAGCGAGCTGGCTGTTGCCACCACCGTTGCCTACGCCAAGAAAATGGGCAAGAACCCGATCGTCGTCAACGACTGCCCGGGCTTCCTGGTCAACCGTGTACTGTTCCCGTACTTCGGCGGTTTCGCCAAACTGGTCAGTGCCGGTGTGGACTTCGTCCGTATCGACAAGGTCATGGAAAAATTCGGCTGGCCGATGGGCCCGGCGTACCTGATGGACGTGGTCGGCATCGACACCGGTCACCATGGTCGTGACGTAATGGCAGAAGGCTTCCCGGATCGCATGAAGGATGACCGTCGTTCGGCCATCGACGTGCTCTACGAAGCCAAGCGCCTGGGCCAGAAGAACGGCAAGGGCTTCTACGCCTACGAGGCCGACAAGAAAGGCAAGCAGAAGAAAGTCGCCGATCCGTCGGTACTGGAAGTGCTCAAGCCGATCGTCTACGAGCAGCGCGAAGTCACTGACGAAGACATCATCAACTGGATGATGATCCCGCTGTGCCTGGAAACCGTGCGTTGCCTGGAAGATGGCATCGTTGAAACCGCCGCCGAAGCCGACATGGGTCTGGTCTACGGTATCGGTTTCCCTCCATTCCGTGGCGGTGCGCTGCGCTACATCGATTCGATCGGTGTTGCCGAGTTCGTTGCCCTGGCTGACCAGTACGCTGATTTGGGCGCGCTGTACCACCCGACCGCGAAGCTGCGCGAAATGGCCAAAAACGGCCAGAGCTTCTTCGGTTAAGCGCCCCCAACTAGAGTGAGAGTGAACTTATGAGCTTGAATCCTAGAGACGTCGTGATTGTCGACTTCGGTCGTACTCCGATGGGCCGCTCCAAGGGCGGCATGCACCGCAACACCCGCGCCGAAGACATGTCGGCGCACCTGATCAGCAAATTGCTGGAACGCAACTCCAAGGTCGATCCTGCTGAAGTCGAGGACGTGATCTGGGGCTGCGTCAACCAGACCCTGGAGCAGGGCTGGAACATCGCGCGCATGGCGTCGCTGATGACCCAGATCCCGCACACCTCGGCCGGCCAGACTGTCAGCCGTCTGTGCGGCTCGTCGATGAGTGCTCTGCACACTGCTGCGCAAGCGATCATGACCGGTAACGGTGACGTGTTCGTGGTTGGCGGCGTCGAGCATATGGGCCACGTCAGCATGATGCACGGTGTCGATCCGAACCCGCACATGTCGCTGTACGCGGCGAAAGCCTCGGGCATGATGGGTCTGACCGCTGAAATGCTCGGCAAGATGCACGGCATCACCCGTGAGCAGCAGGATGCCTTTGGCGTGCGCTCCCACCAACTCGCCCATAAAGCGACGGTGGAAGGCAAGTTCAAAGACGAAATCATCCCGATGCAGGGCTACGATGAAAACGGCTTCCTGAAGCTGTTCGACTACGACGAAACCATTCGTCCGGAAACCACCCTGGAAAGCCTGGCGGCCCTCAAGCCTGCCTTCAATCCAAAGGGCGGCACCGTGACTGCCGGTACCTCGTCGCAGATCACCGATGGTGCTTCGTGCATGATCGTGATGTCGGCGCAGCGTGCGCAGGACCTGGGGATCCAGCCAATGGCCGTGATCCGTTCGATGGCAGTGGCGGGTGTGGATCCGGCAATCATGGGCTATGGTCCAGTGCCGGCTACACAAAAAGCCCTGAAGCGTGCGGGCCTGGGCATCAACGATATCGACTTCTTCGAGCTCAACGAAGCTTTCGCTGCACAGGCCCTGCCAGTGCTGAAAGATCTGAAAGTACTCGACAAGATGAACGAGAAGGTTAACCTGCACGGCGGCGCGATCGCTCTGGGTCACCCGTTCGGTTGCTCCGGTGCCCGTATCTCCGGCACCTTGCTGAACGTGATGAAGCAGAATAGCGGCACCTTCGGGGTGGCCACTATGTGCATTGGTCTCGGCCAAGGCATCTCCACCGTCTTCGAACGCGTTTAAGCGTCTCGTCGATGGAAGCCGGGGCCAAGTGCCCCGGTTTTTGTTTTTGTGGATTTATTTTTGTATTTATTTTGAAAAAATTTGAGTGAGGGCCAAAACATGCCGATACAACCTGGGCTCTACCAACATTACAAAGGTCCGCAGTACCGCGTATTCAGTGTCGCGCGGCATTCCGAGACCGAAGAAGAAGTGGTCTTTTACCAAGCCCTGTATGGCGATTACGGCTTTTGGGTGCGCCCTTTGAGCATGTTCGTCGAGTCAGTCGAGGTTGACGGCGAGCAGGTGCCACGCTTTGCTTTGGTGCAAGCCGAACCGAGCCTTTTTTCCAAGGCATAAGGCGAGTGCGCACAGAACCCTGTGCTTGACCTCACCTTGTAGCCACTATATATAGCGGTGCCGCGTCAGGCGCCAACCGCCTTTCACTTCTAGAATTCAGGAATTTTCTGATCCATGGGCAAATCGCTGGTCATTGTGGAATCCCCGGCTAAGGCCAAGACCATCAACAAGTATCTGGGCAACCAATACGTGGTGAAGTCGAGTATCGGCCATATCCGAGACCTGCCCACCAGCGGTTCGGCTAGCGCCAGCAAAGAGCCTGCCGCCAAGCGCGGCAAGGCTGCCGCGGGCGAAGGGCCGGTGCTCACGCCGAAAGAGAAAGCGCGCAAGCAGTTGGTCTCGCGCATGGGTGTCGATCCCGATCATGGCTGGAAAGCCAAGTACGAGATCCTCCCAGGCAAAGAGAAGGTCATCGAAGAGCTGCGCCGGCTCGCCAAGG
The DNA here is from genome assembly GCF_002878485.1 of Pseudomonas sp. AD21. Lineage (NCBI taxonomy): Bacteria > Pseudomonadati > Pseudomonadota > Gammaproteobacteria > Pseudomonadales > Pseudomonadaceae > Pseudomonas > Pseudomonas sp. AD21. Next base: position 56,717 of record NZ_NQYG01000021.1, on the reverse strand, counting down.
ATGCTGACACCATCTATCTCGCAACCGACTTGGATCGCGAGGGGGAAGCCATTGCCTGGCACCTGCGCGAAGCCATCGGTGGTGATGACAGCCGCTACAAGCGCGTGGTGTTCAACGAAATCACCAAGAAGGCGATTCAGGAAGCCTTTTCGGAGCCTGGCGAACTGGACATCGATCGTGTAAACGCTCAGCAGGCGCGGCGCTTCCTTGACCGCGTCGTGGGCTACATGGTCTCGCCACTGCTGTGGTCGAAAATCGCCCGTGGCCTGTCCGCCGGTCGCGTGCAATCGGTTGCCGTGAAGCTGGTAGTCGAGCGTGAGCGTGAAATCCGTGCGTTCAACCCGGAAGAGTACTGGGAAGTGCATGCCGATCTCGGCACCACCAAAGGCTCGACCGTGCGTTTCGAAGTAGCTCGCGAGAAAGGCGAAGCCTTCAAGCCGCTCAACGAAGCTCAGGCCATGGCCGCGCTGGAGAAACTCAAGTCTTCCAGCTACAGCATCGTCAAGCGCGAAGACAAGCCGACCAGCAGCAAGCCTTCGGCGCCGTTCATCACGTCTACTCTGCAGCAGGCCGCGAGCAACCGCCTGGGCTTCGGCGTGAAGAAAACCATGATGATGGCCCAGCGTCTGTACGAAGCCGGCTACATCACTTATATGCGTACCGACTCGACCAACCTCTCGGCCGATGCCGTGACGATGGCGCGTACCTACATCGAAGACGAGTTCGGCAAGAAGTACCTGCCGGAAACGCCAAACGTCTATAGCAGCAAAGAAGGCGCACAAGAGGCTCACGAAGCGATTCGTCCTTCTGACGCCAACACCACGCCGAGCAAGCTGGCGGGTATGGAGCGTGATGCTGAGCGCCTCTATGAGCTGATCTGGCGCCAGTTCCTCGCTTGCCAGATGCTGCCGGCGCAATACCTGTCGACCACCGTCAGCGTAGGTGCTGGCGACTTCGAGCTGCGCGCCAAGGGCCGTATCCTCAAGTTCGACGGTTACACCCGCGTTATGCCGCAGATCGCCAAGCCTGGCGATGACGACGTTCTGCCGGACATGGCACAGGGCGACGTGATGAAGCTGATCAAGCTTGATCCGTCCCAGCACTTCACCAAGCCGCCGGCGCGTTACTCCGAAGCCAGTCTGGTCAAGGAAATGGAAAAGCGCGGTATCGGTCGTCCTTCGACCTACGCAGCGATCATTTCGACCATTCAGGATCGCGGCTACGTGACCCTGCACAACCGTCGTTTCTATTCGGAAAAGATGGGTGACATCGTCACCGAGCGTCTGTCGGAAAGCTTCTCGAATCTCATGGACTACGGTTTCACCGCCGGCATGGAAGAGAACCTCGATGACGTGGCTCAAGGCGAGCGCGACTGGAAAAACGTGCTGGATGAGTTCTACGGTGACTTCAAGAAGAAGCTTGAAGTGGCGGAGAATCCGGACAGCGGCATGCGTGCCAACCAGCCGGTCATGACCGACATTCCGTGCACGACTTGTGGTCGTCCGATGCAGATCCGTACTGCTTCGACCGGTGTGTTCCTCGGTTGCTCGGGCTACAGCCTGCCGCCGAAAGAACGCTGCAAGGCCACCGTCAACCTGGTGCCGGGCGACGAGATTGCTGCGGATGATGAAGGCGAGTCGGAATCGCTGGTACTGCGCGGCAAGCATCGCTGCCCGATCTGCAGCACGGCGATGGACGCCTATCTGCTCGACGAGAAGCGCAAGTTGCACATCTGCGGCAACAACCCGGATTGCGCTGGCTACGAAATCGAAGAGGGCAACTACCGCATCAAGGGCTATGAAGGTCCTAGCCTGGAATGCGACAAGTGCGGCAGCGAGATGCAGCTCAAGACCGGCCGTTTCGGCAAGTTCTTTGGTTGCACCAACCCGACCTGCAAGAACACCCGCAAACTGCTGAAGAGCGGTGATGCGGCGCCGCCGAAGATGGATCCGGTGAAGATGCCTGAGCTCAAATGCGAAAAGGTCAACGACACCTACATCCTGCGCGACGGTGCTTCCGGTCTGTTCCTGGCGGCCAGTCAGTTCCCGAAAAACCGCGAGACTCGTGCTCCGCTGGTGATCGAGATTTTGCCGCACAAGGACGAGATCGATCCGAAGTACCACTTCCTGTGCGAAGCGCCGAAGAAGGATCCTGATGGTCTGCCTGCGGTTATCCGTTACAGCCGCAAGACCAAGGAGCAATACGTGCAGACCGAGGTCGACGGCAAGCCTACCGGCTGGAAAGCATACTACGACGGTGGCAAGTGGACAGTTGAAGACAAGCGCACGAAAGCCAAGGCTGAGTAAGCGTTAGTCCGATACACAAAAGGCCGCATTGATGACCCTAGGGTTTTCATGCGGCCTTTTTGTTTTGTGCTTGCGGTGGGATCGGCTGATCTATGACACTGTCCGGCCTGTGTGACGCAATTATTTCGCTGTGGAGACTGCCGGCATGGCGCACGAACTCTATACCCGCACCAATCAGAAGATCTATTTCGCTGGCCTGTCGCTGGAAGCTCTGGCTCGCGCCGAAGAAGGGCGGGCGATGAACTCGTTGGCGTTGATTCAGGCTGGACGTGAATCGGCGTTGTTTCACCTCTACGGCGCGCTTCTGGGGCTGTGCCATGAGATCGCCGGTTTCTACCGTCTGCCTCAGGCCAATGCGCCGCGGGCAGAGACGCTGCTGACTCCCGAGGTGCTGGAGTCGATTGCGATCCCGGAGCTGGCCGAGATGGTTGAGCTGGCGGGCAATCCTGGAACCTGGTTGGCGAAACTGCTGGTGGCGCATTCGGCGATGTTCCAGCCACCACGAGTGCCACACAAGCCAAAGGGTGATGTGACCCAGCCACTGATTCAGGCCGTTAATCTGGATGAAACAGAGGAGCCGCAGGAGTTGAGTCGCGAAGAACTGGAGAGCTGGCGGCAGAACCTCAAGGGTCTGGCCATCCGCTTTCGCGAAGGCTTGAATGAGTGCTGAGGACAATTGACGCGGTGGCAATCTGAAACATGCTGCTGGTCAAGATCCCGAGCGAAGCCTGAATGATGTCTATATAATCCCTGCCTTTCGTGGAGAACAGACCTATATGCCAACGTCCTTTCTAGAAATTGTCGAGTTACCAGACGGCCGAATCGAACTGCGCAGGGCTGAGGACGAGGGTTCTCTGGTGACGCTGGATTTCTCCGAGGATGCCAAGGCGTTCCTGCAAGGCCAGCACGTGGAAATCGCCAAGGCGATGTTGAGCGTCGGCGTGCAGATGGCCGGTCGTATGGTTGAAGGCGAGTTTGATAAGGAAGAGGGGCCGCGGGTTCTTCACTGATCCCCTGCCTTTCGGCGTTTGCCGATACCGCATCAAGTCGGCTTCTCTGTCCTTGGAGAAGCCATGCGCTTCACACAGCGCGCGTTACAAGTGAATCAACCCAATCGAATGTTCAGGCTCTGAGCGTCGCCCGTGCGTGCAGCGCTGATCAGTTGTTGCCGTGCACCGGTGTTCATTGGGTTGAGCCAGGTCACGACCGTATGGCTTCGACCCAGACGCAGTGCTTCGCAGGCCAGTTGCTGAGCACTTTGCGCGCCCCGGGGTTGCAGCAGCAGAATGCGCTCGCGGTTAAGGCCGGCCTCGCGCAGCCAGGTCTGGGTCAGGCTGGCGGGAGGGGCGATCAGCGTCAGCCAGCGTGCGTCCTGATCTTCGCTCAGTTCGCGAAGGATCGGGGCGAGCAGGTTCAGGCAGTTCCCCGCCGCACCGCGCAGTGACAGCTCACTGAATACTTCCGGTTCGGCATTCCAGGGGCGCTCGACCACGTCTTTCAGGGTCGGCGCCATCGGTTGTGCCAGAAACGCTTCGAATAAAGGCAGTTGTGTTTGCTGAGGTGTGTGTGGGAACTGCATAAAGCCTCCTTTAGCGGCGGATTACGCCGACACTCAAGCCTTCGATCACCAGTTCCTGATCTTTCAGGTCGACTTCGATAGGGGCGAACTCGGGGTTTTCAGCAATCAGCCAGACTTTGCTGCCTTCGCGCTTGAAGCGCTTGACGGTCACTTCATCACCGATACGTGCCACGACGACCTGACCATTGCGTGCCTCGCGAGTGGTATGCACCGCCAGCAGGTCACCGTCGAAGATGCCGATGTCCTTCATGCTCATGCCGTGCACGCGCAGCAGGTAGTCGGCGCGGGGATGGAAGAAAGCCGGGTTGATGTTGCAGGATTCTTCGATGTGCTGCTGCGCGAGGATCGGTGCGCCTGCGGCGACCCGGCCAATGATCGGCAGGGTGGAGTCGTCAGCCTTGGCTTCGAAGCCCGGGATGCGAATGCCGCGCGAGGCGCCCGGGGTCATCTCGATGGCGCCTTTGCGTGCGAGGGCCTTGAGATGTTCTTCGGCCGCGTTCGGCGATTTGAAGCCCAGCTCCTGAGCGATTTCCGCGCGGGTTGGCGGGTAGCCGTTGTCTTCGAGGCAGCGTTTGATAAAGGCCAGAATCTCGGCTTGGCGTGGCGTCAGCTTTAGCATATTGATCGCTCTGTCTTTTTATACAGTGACTGGGATTATATACAGTGAAGCGGTCTTGGCAATGCCCGTTTTTTTGCAGGCCGCCGGACGGTCGGTGGTCGTGCTTATTAATGGGGCGGGCGAGTGTGGTTAAATAGCTGACCGACCATTCCCCAAACGAACTGGCAGGCTTGACAAGGCACAGGCTGAAACGTATGTTTCAAACAAGTGTTTGTCAGGCGGAGTAGCCATGGCCCAGTCGGAAACCGTTGAACGCATTCTTGATGCTGCCGAGCAGTTGTTCGCGGAGAAAGGTTTCGCCGAAACCTCATTGCGTTTGATCACCAGCAAGGCCGGCGTCAACCTGGCCGCGGTGAACTATCATTTCGGCTCCAAGAAAGCGCTGATCCAGGCGGTTTTCTCGCGCTTCCTCGGGCCGTTCTGCATCAGCCTCGACAAAGAGCTGGAGCGGCGTCAGGCCAAGCCTGAAAACAAGCCGACGCTTGAAGAACTGCTGGAAATCCTCGTTGAACAGGCGCTGGTGGTTCAGCCACGCAGTGGTAACGATCTGTCGATCTTCATGCGCTTGCTCGGCCTGGCGTTCAGCCAGAGCCAGGGCCACCTGCGTCGTTACCTGGAAGATATGTACGGCAAGGTATTCCGCCGCTACATGCTGCTGGTCAATGAAGCGGCACCACGCATTCCACCGATCGAGCTGTTCTGGCGCGTGCACTTCATGCTCGGCGCTGCTGCGTTCAGCATGTCGGGTATCAAGGCCTTGCGCGCGATTGCCGAGACCGATTTCGGCGTCAACACCTCGATCGAGCAGGTGATGCGCCTGATGGTGCCGTTCCTCGCGGCCGGCATGCGTGCCGAAACCGGTGTCACCGACCCGGCCATGGCGACAGCCCAACTGCGCCCGCGCAGCAAATCGACCCCGGTGGCCGCCAAGGTTTAACCGCACACGGGTGGGCGCAGCAGTTTACATCCGCTAAGCTAGCCGCCCATGTCGACTCTCGTTTTGAACCCGTTTCCCCTGACCATCGCCAACCTGCCGGGCATTGTCCTCGGTGGCGATGTCGTGCGAGACGGGTTTTTCGTTTTCAAGGAATCTCTATGACTGCTGGCCTGCAAGGCTCGTTGATGGTGGACGTCGCCGGTACTTGGCTGACGGCCGAGGATCGCCAATTTTTGCGCCAGCCCGAAGTGGGCGGCCTGATCATTTTTGCCCGCAACATCGAGCATCCGCGCCAGGTGCGTGAGCTGAGCGCCGCCATTCGCGCGATTCGCCCGGATCTGTTGCTGGCGGTGGACCAGGAAGGTGGTCGCGTGCAGCGCCTGCGCCAAGGCTTCGTGCGCCTGCCGGCGATGCGTGCCATTGCCGACAATCCGAATCCCGAATACCTCGCTGAGCAATGTGGCTGGATCATGGCCACCGAAGTGCTGGCGGTCGGCCTCGACCTGAGTTTCGCCCCGGTGCTGGATCTGGATTACCAGCGCAGCGCCGTGGTCGGCACCCGTTCGTTCGAGGGTGATCCCGAGCGCGCCGCTTTGCTCGCCGGGGCTTTCATCCGTGGCATGAACAGTGCCGGCATGGCCGCCACCGGCAAGCATTTCCCCGGTCACGGTTGGGCCGAAGCCGACTCCCACGTCGCGATCCCGAACGATGAACGCAGCCTCGACGAGATCCGCGCCAATGACCTCGTGCCGTTCGCACGGCTCAGCAAGCAGTTGGCGGCGGTCATGCCGGCGCACGTCATCTATCCGCAAGTCGATTCGCAACCTGCCGGGTTCTCCCGTCGCTGGTTGCAGGACATCCTGCGCGGCGAGCTGCAGTTCGACGGCGTGATCTTCAGTGACGACCTGTCGATGGCCGGTGCCCACGTGGTCGGCGATGCCGCCAGCCGTATCGAAGCTGCGCTCAGCGCCGGTTGCGACATGGGCCTGGTGTGCAACGACCGTGCTGCGGCCGAACTGGCCCTGAGTGCTGCACAACGAATGAAGGTCAAGCCGTCCGCGCGCATTGCGCGGATGCGCGGGCAGGCGTTCGCCAGCACCGACTACCGTCAGGACCCGCGCTGGCTTACCGCCATCGGCGCGCTCAAAGATGCTCAATTGATCGATTAAGGACTCATTCGTTATGACGGTTTACGCAATCATCGGTGGCACCGGCCTGACCCAGCTCGAAGGCTTGACCATTCGCCAGTCGCTGGCAGTCGACACGCCCTACGGCGCGCCATCGGCCGACGTGCAAATTGGCGAATACGCCGGCAAGGAAGTGCTGTTCCTCGCCCGTCACGGCCATCCGCACTGTTTCCCGCCGCACAAGGTCAACTACCGCGCCAACCTGTGGGCACTGAAGCAGGCTGGCGCCGAGGCGATCATCGCGGTCAACGCGGTGGGCGGGATTCACCCGGTCATGGGCACCGGACATTTCTGCGTGCCGCATCAGATCGTCGACTACACCAGCGGTCGCGAACACACGTTTTTCGCCGATGATCTGGAACATGTCACCCACATCGACTTCAGCTTTCCCTACAGCGAGCCGCTGCGTCAGCAATTGATCGCCGCGCTGGCTGCCGAAGGCTGCGAATACAGTGATCAAGGCGTTTACGCCTGCACCCAGGGCCCGCGTCTGGAAACCGTGGCCGAGATCGTGCGACTGGAGCGCGACGGCTGCGACATCGTCGGCATGACCGGTATGCCGGAAGCGGCACTGGCCCGCGAGCTGGATCTGGACTACGCCTGTCTGGCGCTGGTGGTGAATCCGGCAGCGGGCAAGACCACCGAAGTGATCACCATGGCCGAGATCGAGCAGGCGCTGCATGACGGCATGGGCAAGGTGAAGTCGACGTTGGCGCGGGTGTTGGCCAGCTAAGGGCTGCCCATGAGCATTTTCATCGAACAGCTCAAGTCGTTGGCCTGGACTCAGGAATTCACTAGCAAGGCGCTGGCCAAGGCTCGGGCTTATGCCGCCGAAGACCGGGTAGAGATCATCGAGATCGATGACAGAAAGATCGAGGCGTTCTGCGTCGGTTCGCAAGATCAGGCGTATGAACAAACCATTTACCTGTCCGAAGATCGGCTGGGCGTCAACTTGCGTTGCCTGTGCACCTGTCCTGTCGCTATCGACTGCAAGCATTGCGCTGCGGTGCTTTATCACCTGCAGGGCAGTGATCATAGTGCGTCTGAACGTGACGCACAGATCCTGCTGGGTCGGGCGCTGGAACATTGGCTTTCGACAATTCCGGTACCGGCCAAGCCCGCCGTAGAAGGCGCGCAAACCGCAGGCACGCGCCTGTTTTACAAGCTCAAGCCAACGTCAGTGAGCGGCAAGTGGCTGCTCGATATTTTCAAGGTCTCCCAGCTCAAGAGCGGCGAGTTACGCGAAGTCAAACCAATGTATTCGCTGGCGGAAATGCTCATGCGTCAGCCCGGCTACCTGTCCGAGCTGGATCTGCGCGTCGCCAGGCTGCTGGTTGCCATGCACTCCCATCACGCCTATTACAGCGGCTATCCGCTGGAAGGCAGCAGCGGCGCCGAACTGCTGGAAACGCTCCTGCGCACCTCGCGGCTGTTCCTCGATTTCGAAGATTTGCGACCGTTGGTGTCGGGCGCGAAACGCATCGGCCAGTTCGCCTGGGCCGAGCAGGCCGACGGCGGCTTCCGCGCGCAGTGGAGCAGTGCCGAGGCTGCGCAAGAAACTGTGCTGGCGCTGGAGCCGCTTTTTTACCTGGATCGTGAACAGCGGCAGATTGGCCCTCTGTTCAATGAACTGGAAGAAAAACTGGCCAGTCATTTGACGCTGGCGCCGGACATTCCGGCGCGTCAGGCCATGCAGTTCAGCCATCGCATGAGTGCGGCAACGAGAATCCCGGCGCCACACCGATTGACCGAACGAGTCATCGACGACGTACTTCCGCAGCCGCAACTGACCCTCGTCAGCGGTCGTGAGCGGTCTCGCTGGGAATACGTTCTGGAGCACCGCGCCGCCCTGGTGTTTACCTACAACGGCCAGCCGACGGTGGATCGCAACCCGGAAGTGATGATCCTCAACGGCACCGAAACCCAGCGCATTCAACGCCAGCCAGCGGTGGAAAAGAAACTGCGCCAGATCCTGCAAAAGCTCGGCCTCAAGAAAGCCACGCGCAAGAGCTCGCTGGATCGTCCCGGTGAGACGTTCACCTTGCCGGATGATTCCGCCTGGCTCGGGTTTATGCACGAAGGGCTTGCCACGTTGCGCGCCTCGAACTGGGAAGTGGAGATGAGTCCCGGCTTTCATTTCAATGTGCAACCGGTCGAGCATTGGTACGCCGAGGTCGAAGAAGAGGCTGGGCATCAGTGGTTTGATTTGCAGTTGGGTATCGTCGTCAATGGCCAGCGCTACAGTTTGCTACCGATCCTTCTGCACTTGTTGCGCACCCAGCCGCGCTTGCTTGACCCGGTCAATCTGGCACAACGCAGCGATGACGAAAAACTCCTGATCGAACTGAAGCCCAGCGGTTTTGGCGACCCTTCGGGGGCCAAGGTCGCGCTACCGCTGAGTCGGGTCAAACCGCTGATGGCCACGCTGGGCGAGTTGTACCTGGGCGGTCATCAGGGCGATGCACTGCGCTTGAGTGTCCCGGATGCCGCGCGCTTGAGCATGCTTGATGGTGTGCCGCTGGATTGGCAGGGTGGCGAGCGGCTGCGCGCCTTCGCCAAGCGATTGCAGAATTCCAGTCACACCCACGTCGCTGCGCCGGCCGGTCTTAACGCGCAACTGCGCCCGTATCAGCTCGAAGGCCTGAACTGGATGCAGACCCTGCGTGAGCTTGAGGTCGGCGGCATTCTGGGCGATGACATGGGGCTGGGTAAAACGCTGCAAACCTTGGCGCATCTGCTCACGGAAAAACACGTCGGTCGCCTCGATTGCCCGGCTCTTGCGGTGATGCCGACCAGCCTGATTCCCAACTGGCTCGACGAGGCAGAGCGTTTCACTCCGCAGTTGAAAGTTTTGGCGCTGCACGGCACGGGGCGGCAAAAGGATTTCGCTAATCTGGCTGAATACGATCTGGTGCTGACCACTTACGCTTTGCTGCCGAGGGATCTCGAGGTTCTACAGCCGCAGTTGTGGAGCGTGCTGATTCTCGACGAAGCGCAGAACATCAAAAACCCGATCAGCAAAGCGGCGCAAGCGGCCCGTGATCTGCAGGCCCGCCAGCGCTTGTGCCTGAGCGGCACGCCACTGGAAAACCACTTGGGCGAGCTGTGGTCGCAGTTCCACTTTTTGATGCCCGGTTGGCTTGGCGACAGCAAGTCCTTCAACCGCGATTACCGTACGCCAATCGAGAAGCACGGCAATGTTCAACGCATGCAGCACCTGACAGCGCGGATCAAGCCGTTTCTGTTGCGCCGTAAAAAGGATCAGGTGGCCACCGAGTTGCCGCCGAAAACCGAAATTGTCCATTGGGTCGATCTCAGCGACGGCCAGCGCGATGTCTATGAAACGGTTCGCGTGGCGATGGACAAAAAAGTGCGCGACGAAATCGCCCGCAGTGGTGTGGCGCGCAGTCAGATCATCATTCTCGATGCCTTGCTCAAGCTGCGGCAGGTCTGTTGCGACTTGCGCCTGATCAAGATGCCAATGACGGCCAAAGCGCTGCGTTCCGGCAGCGGCAAGCTGGTCAGTTTGATGGAGATGCTTGAAGAGCTGCTCGGCGAAGGTCGCAGAGTCCTGCTGTTCTCCCAGTTCACTTCGATGCTCGCTTTGATCGAGGAAGAATTGCAGCAACGGGACATTGCCTATTCGCTGCTGACCGGTGACACCACGGATCGGCGCACACCGGTCAAGGATTTTCAGGGTGGCAAGGTGCCGTTGTTTCTGATCAGTCTGAAGGCGGGCGGTACCGGTTTGAACCTGACCGCTGCGGACACGGTGATCCACTTCGACCCTTGGTGGAACCCGGCTGTGGAGAATCAGGCAACCGATCGTGCGTATCGAATCGGGCAAAACAACCCGGTGTTTGTTTACAAGCTGATTGCCCGTGGCACGGTGGAGGAGAAGATACAGGCGTTGCAGCAGGAGAAGGCTGCGTTGGCCGGGGCGGTACTTGAAGGCGGGTCGACGGGTGGCTGGAAACTGGAGCAGAGTGACATCGAGGCATTGTTCGCGCCGTTGCCTGTTTCCAAGGGTTGAGCCTGGGTTTTAACCGTTAGACCGAGGTGCCCCTATTCGCGAGCAAGCCCGCTCCCACATTGGATCTGTGGCGTTCACCAATCCAGTTTTTACAGGGATCTTGTGAATGCCAAAATTCTAATGTGGGAGCGGGCTTGCTCGCGAAAGCCATCTAATAGGCGACGAGGATATCAACGCTTATCGAGCTTATCCGGCAACGGCGCAAACAGCGCTTCAATATCATCACTCTGCAACTTCCAGTCCCCAGCCTTGCGCCCATCCAGCACGCCCGCCGCCAAGTCGGATTTTTCCTTCTGCAGGTGCTGAATCTTCTCTTCCACCGTGCCCCGGGCAATCATCTTGTAGACGAACACCGGTTTCTCCTGGCCGATCCGATAAGCCCGGTCGGTTGCCTGATTCTCGGTCGCCGGGTTCCACCACGGGTCGTAATGAATCACCGTGTCCGCTTCGGTCAGGTTCAAGCCAACGCCGCCGGCCTTCAGGCTGATCAGAAAGATCTGACGCTTGCCGCTCTGAAATTCCTTCACCGGCGTGCGCCGATCGCGAGTCTGTCCGGTCAGCAGGGCGTAGGCGACATTGCGTTTTTTCAGTTCGTCCTCAATCAGCGACAGCATCGAGGTGAACTGCGAGAACAACAGAATCCGCCGACCTTCCTCGAACAACTCCTCAAGCATTTCCATCAGGCTGTCGAGCTTGCCGGAACTGCTGCCGCGAGCGGGCAGAGTGGTGTCGTTGACCAGGCGCAGATCGCAGCAGACCTGACGCAGTTTGAGCAAGGCTTCCAGAATGATGATCTGACTGCGCGCCACGCCCTTGCGGGTGATCTCGTCGCGGACTTTCTTGTCCATCGCCAGGCGCATGGTCTCATAGACATCTCGCTGGGCTTCGTTGAGTTCGACCCAGTGGATGATCTCGGTCTTGGGCGGCAGCTCGGTGGCCACCTGTTCCTTTGTGCGGCGCAACAGAAACGGTTTTATCCGACCATTGAGGTGCTGAAGTCTGACTTCACTGGCACGCTTTTCGATGGGTACGCGGTAATCGGCGTTGAAGCTTTTGACGTCGCCGAGCCAGCCGGGCAGCAGAAAGTGGAACAGCGACCACAACTCACCGAGGTGGTTTTCCAGCGGCGTACCGCTCAGGCACAGGCGTTGACGCGCGTTGAGTTCGCGGGCAGCCTGCGCCGCTTTGCTGTTGGGGTTCTTGATGTACTGCGCTTCGTCCAGCACCAGCACGTGCAGCGGCTGTTGCGCCAGGCGCTCGACGTCCTTGGGCAGCAGCGCGTAGGTGGTCAGGATCAGGTCGAAGTCGGCCAGATGGTCGAAATGTTTTTTACGGCTGGCACCGTACAGCGCGACCACTTTCAGTTGCGGCGTGAAGTGCGCGGCTTCGTCGAGCCAGTTCGGAATCAGGCTGGTGGGCATGACCACCATGCACGGTCGATCCAGGCGTCCGGCGTTTTTCTCGCTGAGAATATGCGCCAGGGTCTGTAGGGTTTTACCCAGGCCCATGTCGTCCGCGAGAATCCCGCCGACCTCAAGTTGACGCAGTGACTGCATCCAGCTCAACCCTTCGAGCTGATAAGGGCGCAGCGTCGCGTTCAAACCTTTCGGTGTCTCGGCGGTGTAATCACGAATGTCGCGCAGACGTTGGGCGAAGCTGCGGATCTGTTCGCCACCTTCCCACAGCAGTGGAATGCCTTCCAGCGAGTTGAGCCGCGTGGCGTCGGCCTTGCTCAGACGCAGGGTGGTTTCGCCCGGCTCCTGCAAGTAAAACTCGCCCAGCGTCGCCAATACCGGTTTCAATCGGCCAAGGGGCAGGGCCACCTGCAGCGGCCCGTGCTCACTGTTGCGTTGCGGAATATTGACCAGAATCAGCTCGTCATCGCGCCGGCGCGCCAGGCGTTCCGGGTTGAGGATTTCCGTGTGCGAACGCATCAGGTTGAGCAGGATCGGCAACAGGCTCAGGCGTTCGCCATTGACGATGATCCCCAGTTCCAGATCGAACCAGTCGCGCTCCGGGGCCTGCTCGACGGTGGCGTACCAGTCGTCGACGGCGGTCAGATCGAAGCCGAATTCCTCGTCGATCTGCAATTCCCAGCCTTGGGTGCGCAACTTCGGCAGTTCGTTGAGGGTGAACGTCAGCCAGGCGCTGTCGTTGACCATCTCGTACAGCTCGCCGGCGCTTTCCGGCAGGGCTTTGCTCTGGCGGGTGGCGATACGAAAGCCGAGGATGCGTAACTGTTCGCGGTAGGACTGTTCCACTTCGGGGTGGCGTTTTATCCGCAGGGTCTGTGCTTCCTGGCGGATCAGGATGTCGCTGTTTTTCTGTCCGCTGACGTATTCATCCAGATAGCTGAACGACAGCGCCGCCCGATGCTGGATGTAGCGCTGCATCTTGCCGTTGCGCGGTTCGAACGCACTGAACTCGACGCTGGCCAGCCACAGGCGCGGCACCGGTTGCACGTTGTCCACCAGCACTTGCGGCGGTGCCTTGGGGCTGCGGTTTTCGAGGACGGCCTGGAGCTTTTCCAGCAGTTCGGCGTCTTTTGCGGCGGCAGGGTATTCGAGGGTTTCCTGCACTTGCAGTAGCACCGCTGCGCAGTGTTTGCAGTTGGTTCGTACCGGGCAGGTACAAGCGGCGTCAACCAGCAGCAGGGTGCCTTTGGCTGACTCGCGCAGGTGAATGGTCTGTCGGTAGACGTTACCGCCAGAGCCTTCGCAACTGGCGGTGATGGTGGCGTCGCCGACCTGGGCGATGCGTACTCGATTCTCCAGGGCGTAGCGGCGGCCACGCTCCAGGCTCTGTTCCTTGAATCGGCTGACCCAGGAGGGTGCCAACGGTTTACTCAGAGGCGGGGACATAAGGACTTCGATCAGTCCGGAATCGCTTCAGGGGCTTGCCGTGGGGCGGGCGCCGTCAGGGAGGTAATCTTGATCAGCAGGGCCAGGTGGCCGTTGTCGAGATAATTGAGTTGGCCGTTCTTGGTGTGGCTGTCCTGTTTCAGGCGTTCGCTGGCGGTGACCATGCCGTTGGCGTCGATCTGATTGACCCAGAAGTCGGCGTTCACGTCGGTGAAACGTCCCAGTTTCAGCTCCAGGGTACCCTCGATCGGGAACTGACCGAACTGTTCCTTGCCGTCGCTGACGGCCACCTTGGTCGGCGCTTCGCCGAGGGTCTGCTGCCAGGCCTTGTGCAGCAGCACGCTGTAATCGCCGCTGGCGGTGAGTTTGCTGGCCACGTCACCCAGTGCAGGTGTGCGCTGGCTGGCAGCGTCCAGTCGCTGGGCGCCGGCGGCCCAGTCTTCCGGGGCGGCACGGCTGATGATCGCCGGCACGGCGTTTTGCCGCACCAGGATCATTTCGACCTGATACAGGTCATCGGCAAACGCCATCGGTGCTACGAAGGTCAGTAGCAAAGTCAGTGAGCGAAACAGGCGCATGCGGCGTCCTTCAAACAGTTTTCGGGAGGAGGCGCTCGAACAGCGCCTCTACAGTATTAAAGCGCTCTTCCGGGCGCTCCATCGGCACCTGGAACTTGAACATCGTGGCGCCTTCGAATTTGTAGCGTTTTGGCTGAGTCTGGATCAGTTTGATCAAGGTCATCGGGTCGACTGGCGTCTGCGTGGCGAACTCGATGCGTCCACCTTGCGGGCCGCCATCGACCTTCTTGATGCCCAGCTGTTCAGCCTGCAACTTCAGCGCGGTGATGCGCACCAGGTTCTTGGTCGGCTCCGGCAACAGGCCGAAACGGTCGATCATCTCGACTTGCAGATCCTTCAGGCCTTCCTCGTCGGTGGCCGACGCGATGCGCTTGTAAAGAATCAGGCGTGCATGCACATCCGGCAGATAGTCTTCCGGAATCAGCGCCGGCACGCGCAGGTTGACCTCCGGGCCACCGCCGAGCGGTTGGTCGAGGTTCGGTTGCTCGCCCTTGCGGATAGATTTCACTGCGCGCTCGAGCATTTCCATGTACAGCGTGAAACCCACGGCCTGAATCTGCCCGCTCTGACCGTCGCCGAGCAGTTCGCCCGCGCCACGGATTTCCAGGTCGTTGGTCGCCAGCACGAAACCGGCACCGAGGTCCTGAGTATTGGCGATCGCTTCCAGACGTTTTTCGGCGTCCGAGGTGATTTGCTGGCGCGGCGGGGTCAGCAGGTAGGCGTAAGCCTGGTGGTGGCTGCGGCCGACGCGACCACGCAACTGGTGCAGTTGTGCCAGCCCGAACTTGTCGGCGCGCTCGATGATGATGGTGTTGGCGCTCGGCACGTCGATGCCGGTCTCGATGATGGTCGAGGCAATCAGCACGTTGAAGCGCTTGTGATAGAAGTCGCTCATCACCTGTTCGAGTTCGCGTTCGCGCATCTGCCCGTGGCCGATGCCGATCCGTGCTTCCGGCACCAGTTCGGCGAGATCCGCCGCGCACTTCTCGATGGTCTTCACGTCGTTGTGCAGGTAGTAGACCTGGCCACCGCGCAGCAGCTCACGCAGCAGGGCCTCTTTGACCGTGCTCTTGTTCTGCTCCATGACGAAAGTGCGCACCGACAAGCGTCGCGCCGGCGGCGTGGCGATGATCGACAGGTCACGCATGCCCGACACCGCCATGTTCAGCGTGCGCGGAATCGGCGTGGCGGTCAGCGTAAGAATGTCGACTTCGCTGCGCAGGGCCTTGAGCTGTTCTTTCTGACGGACACCGAAGCGGTGTTCTTCGTCGATGATCACAAGGCCAAGGTTTTTGATCTTCACATCGTCGGACAGCAGCTTGTGCGTACCTATGACGATGTCGATCTTGCCCTCGGCCAGATCGGCAATCGCCGCATTCACTTCCTTGGTCGATTTGAAGCGGCTCATCACTTCCACGGTCACCGGCCAGTCGGCGAAGCGGTCGCGGAAGCTGTTGTAGTGTTGCTGGGCGAGCAGGGTGGTCGGCACCAGAATTGCCACCTGACGACCGCCGTGCACGGCGATGAAGGCGGCGCGCATCGCCACTTCGGTCTTGCCGAAACCGACGTCGCCGCAGACCAGACGGTCCATCGGTTTTGGCGCGAGCATGTCTTCACGCACCGCTTCGATGGTCGACTGCTGGTCTGGGGTTTCTTCAAACGGGAAGCCGGCGCTGAACGTGGCGTAATCGGCTTTCGGGTCGGCAAACGCGTAGCCTTCGCGGGCGGCGCGACGGGCGTAGATGTCGAGCAGTTCGGCGGCGACGTCGCGTACCTGTTCGGCCGCTTTGCGCTTGGCTTTCTGCCAGGTCTCGGAGCCGAGGCGGTGCAGTGGCGCCAGTGCGTCATCGCTGCCGGTGTAGCGGGCGATCAGGTGCAGGTTGGCCACTGGTACGTAAAGCTTGGCGTTCTCGGCGTATTCCAGGGTGAGGAATTCGGCAGCCTGATTGTCGATTTCCAGAATCGTCAGTCCCAGATAACGCCCGACACCGTGATCGATGTGCACCACCGGTGCGCCTTCGCGCAGCTCGGTGAGGTTCTTGATCACTGCGTCGTTGTTGCCGTCTGCACGCTTCTCGCGACGACGACGCTGCATCACGCGTTGCCCGAACAACGGACTTTCCGCGACCAGTGCCAGCGCTGGATCATCCAGCATCAAGCCTTCGTCGAGCGGCGCGATGGTGATCGCCAGACGATCCTTGCTCGCAACGAAATCCGGCCAGCTGTCGACGGTTTTTGGTCGCAGCTTGAGGCGTTCGAGCAACTCCAGCAGGACTTCACGACGGCCCGCAGATTCGGCGGTGAACAGCACGCGCCCGGGGAATTCGTCGAGGAATGCCGAAAGCGCCGCCAGCGGTTGCGTGGCCTTGGCTTCGATCGCCAGATTCGGCAGCGCCTGTGCCGGAAAGCGTTCGCGGCCGGCACCGGTTTCCACGTCCTGCTGACTGGCGACCACGCGTGGCCAGCTCTTCAGGCGGGCAAAGCAGTCTTCCACCGGCAGGAACAATTCGGCGGGCGGCAATAAAGGACGCGAAGGGTCGACGCGGCGCTCTTCGTAGCGATTGCGCACGTCGTTCCAGAAGTTTTCCGCTGCTTGCTCGATGCCCGGCAGCGAGAACACCTGGGTGTCCTGCGGCAGGTAGTCGAACAGGGTCGAGGTTTCGTCGAAGAACAGCGGCAGGTAGTACTCGATACCGGCCGGAGTGATCCCGCTGCTCAGGTCCTGGAAGATCGGGCAGCGACGGAAATCGACGTCGAAACGCTCGCGAAAGCGCGCCTTGAAGCGGGTCACCGCATCTTTCTGCAGCGGAAACTCGCGGGCCGGCAGCAGCTTGACCGAATCGACCTTGTCGATGGAGCGCTGGTTTTCCGGATCGAAGGTACGCAGGGTTTCGATTTCGTCGTCGAACAGGTCGATGCGGTACGGCAGCTTGCTGCCCATCGGGAACAGGTCGATCAGTGCACCGCGAACGGTGAACTCGCCGTGCTCGTAGACCGTGTCGACGTAGCGATAGCCACTGGCTTCAAGCCGCGAGCGCATCTGTTCGACGTCGAGCTTCTGCCCGACATCCAGCACCAGGCTGCTGCCGAGCAGGAACTTGGTCGGCGCCAGGCGGTGCAGGGCGGTGGTGATCGGCACCACCAGCACACCGTGGGCCAGCTCCGGCAACCTATATAGGCTGGCGATGCGCTGGGAAATGATGTCCTGGTGCGGCGAGAACAGGTCGTAGGGCAGGGTTTCCCAGTCGGGAAAATGCAGGACGGGCAATTCCGGGGCGAAGAAACTCAGCTCCTGTTCCAGCCGTTCGGCACTCTGGCTGTCGGCGGTCAGTAGCAGGGTGAAGCGCTTGGCAGCGCTGGCAGCCTCGGCAATCGCGAGGCTGAGGGCAGCACCGGGCAGATTGCCCCAATGCTGTTTACCTGCCGCAGCAGGGAGAAGCGGTAGACGCAGAACGGGCACGGAAGGTTGAGCTCCAGGCTTTGCGACAAAGTCGGTAATTGTAGCGGCGTCCGGTGCCGCCTGTCAGTTGCAGACTGCGTCTATCTTCGCTGTTTGCACGAAATGTAGTGGTAACCATAAAAACGAGCACTTTTTTTGCGGTTATGTAGTGCCGAAATCGGCTGGTGTTACGGAGGGTTACAGACATCGTCTAACAGTCGTCGAAAAATTGACTGCGCTGAAAGCCCCGGTTTTACTGGGCTTGCGCGGGGCGTAATTTTTTTGAACGGAATTTTGTTACCGATTGCGCGACAAGCGCGCATTGCTACGCGAGGTTCTGGGCGGCATAATGTAGCCCCTTTTTTCTGCCCCTACATGTGGAAGGTTACCGTGACTCAGAAGCCCGACCAGTGTCTTGGTGAATGGATCGACCGTGAAGCACTCGCAGAAGCGATGATTCCGCTTATCGGTCAGCTCTACCGCAATAACAACGTGGTGAGCTCGATCTATGGCCGCAGCCTGATCAACCAGTCTGTCATCGCGATTCTCAAAGCTCACCGCTTTGCTCGCCACCGTTCTTCCGACGACAGCGAACTCTCCGTCCACGAAACATTCCCACTGCTCAAGGCGATGAGCGAGCTCAAGCTCGGCGCGGCTTCGGTAGACCTGGGCAAGTTGGCGTTCAAATTCCGCAGCGAAGGCAATGGCCGCAGTGCCGAGCAGTTCGTTCGCGAAGAGCTGGCTGACGTGGTTGGCCAGCAAAACGCTTCGGCCCGCAAAGGCACTGACGTGGTTCTGTACGGCTTCGGTCGTATCGGCCGTCTGCTGGCGCGCATCCTGATCGAGAAAACCGGTGGTGGCGACGGTCTGCGTCTGCGTGCCATCGTCGTGCGCAAAGGCGCCGACAACGACCTGACCAAGCGCGCCAGCCTGCTGCGTCGCGATTCGGTACACGGTCCGTTCAACGGCACCATCGTCATCGACGAAGAAAACAACACCATCACCGCCAACGGTAACCTGATCCAGGTGATCTACGCGAAGAACCCGACCGAGGTGGATTACACCCAGTACGGGATCAAAGACGCGCTGCTGGTGGACAACACCGGTGTATGGCGTGACGCCGATGGTCTGGGTCAGCACCTGCAATGCCCGGGTGTGTCCCGCGTTGTTCTGACCGCGCCTGGCAAAGGCAAGCTGAAGAACATCGTTCACGGTATCAACCACAACGAAATCACCGCTGACGACAAGATCGTGTCCGCCGCTTCCTGCACCACCAACGCCATTGTGCCGGTGCTGAAGGCTGTGAATGACAAGTTCGGCATCATTAACGGTCACGTCGAAACCGTTCACTCGTACACCAACGACCAGAACCTGATCGACAACTTCCACAAGGGTGATCGTCGTGGCCGTAGCGCCGCGCTGAACATGGTAATCACCGAGACCGGTGCTGCCACCGCTGCTGCCAAGGCCCTGCCTGAGCTGGCCGGCAAGCTGACCGGTAACGCAATCCGTGTTCCGACGCCAAACGTGTCGATGGCCATTCTCAACCTGAACCTTGAGAAAGCCGCCACCCGTGAAGAGATGAACGAGTACCTGCGCTACATGGCGCTGCACTCCGATCTGCACAAGCAAATCGACTTCGTCAACTCGCAGGAAGTGGTGTCCACCGACTTCGTGGGTTCGCGTCACGCCGGTGTGGTCGACGCTGAAGCGACCATCGTGCAGGACAACCGCGTTGTTCTGTACGTCTGGTACGACAACGAGTTCGGCTACAGCTGCCAGGTCGTTCGTGTGATGGAAGACATGGCCGGTGTAAACCCGCCAGCGTTCCCGCGCTAAGCACTCGCTGCAAATGAAAACGCCCCGACTTAGGTCGGGGCGTTTTTGTTTGTGTGTCCGGTGAATCTCTGTTGCCTGTGCTGGCCTCTTCGGGAGCAGGCCCCCTCCCACAGGTTCCCATGATGTTCACAGGTTTCTTGTACGACACAAAACCCTGTGGGAGGGGGGGCTTGCTCCCGAAGGCGTCCTAACGGGCGCCGCCGACTATCGAGGCTTGCGCAGTGCGCAATTCATGTTTATTACCCCGGAACAGTACCAGTGTCGCAATCAACCCCAGCACCGCCGCACCGCTGAGCCAGATCCCCGGCGCAGCCTTGTTGTCCAGCACGTGAATCAGGTAAGTGCAGGCTGCCGGCGTGAAGCCGCCGAAGGTTGCGGTCGCCAGGCTATAGGCCAGCGAGAACCCGGTGGTCCGCACTTCCACCGGCATGATTTCGGTCAGCGCCACCACCATCGCACCGTTGTACGAGCCGTACAGGAACGACAACCAGAGTTCGACGATCAGCAGATGACTGAAGCTCGGATTCGCCACCAGCCACGACAGCGCAGGGTAAGCGGTCAGGATCGCCAGAATGGTCGCCGCCAGCAGCAAGGGTTTGCGACCGATCTTGTCGGACAGCGATCCCATCACTGGAAGCCAGAAGAAGTTCGACAGACCGATGCACACCGTCACCAGCAGCGCGTCGAAATCCGACAGATGCAGTTCAGCCTTGCCGAAAGTCGGGGTGTAGGCGGTGATCAGGTAGAACGACACCGTGGTCATCACCACCAGCGCCATGCCGGCGATGACGATGCCGAAGTTCTGGCCGATCGAACGGACGATTTCCCGCAGGGTAGGGCGGTGTTTGCGCGCCTGGAATTCCGGGGTTTCCTCCAGCGAGCGACGAATGATGAAGATCGCCGGAACGATCATGCAGCCGATCAGGAACGGCACGCGCCAGCCCCATTCACCCATTTGCTCCGGACTCAGCCAATGGTTGAGGCCGACTCCGAGCAGGCCGGCAAACACCACCGCCGCTTGCTGGCTGGCAGACTGCCAACTGACGAAAAAGCCCTTGCGGCCCGGCGTGGCGATTTCCGCCAGATACACCGAGACACCGCCCAGTTCGACGCCGGCCGAGAAGCCTTGCAGCAAGCGGCCGAACAGCACGATCAGTGGGGCGGCGACGCCGAGGGTGGCATAGCCCGGCACGCAGGCGATCAGGATCGTACCGGCGGCCATCAGCGCGAGGGTAATGATCAGGCCCTTGCGACGACCATGGCGGTCAATGTAGGCACCGAGGAAGATCGCCCCCAGCGGACGCATCAGGAAGCCGGCACCGAACGTCGCCAGGGAGAGCATCAGGGAAGCGAAGGCGCTGTCGGTCGGGAAGAAGGTTTTGGCGATGGCCGTGGCGTAGAAGCCGTAGACCATGAAGTCGAACATCTCGAGAAAATTGCCGCTGACAACGCGAAAAATCGCTTTGCCTTTGCCCGTGGTGGAGGACATTGGTTCGTACTCTCTGTTGGCTGTCTTATTGGAAATCCCTGATCTAGACACGTCCTCGCCGTCACGCGGCAAACTCAGGCAGTACCCGTGAACAGTTTTGTAACCATATGTGTATAAAGATCGTTAGGCAACAACTGGTTAGGGCACTGCTTAAACGATATAGCCATTACGAAGGCCAGCATGACGCTATCAAGCGAATGAAAAACCTGTAGGAGTGAGCCTGCTCGCGATGGCGTCGTATCAGCCAATAGATCTTTTGCTGGGCCACCGCTATCGCGAACAGGCTCACTCCTGCAGGTTCTGGCGCATAATCTTCAGTTTTGTACTGTGTCAGAGGATTCGTTGTGGGGAGCAGGGGATTTGTCTAAAGGTTGGCTGATTGGCCTTTTGATGCTGGTGGGCACCTTGTCTGGCTGCGGCAGCGGCGATTCGATGGAAAGCTTCGGTGGCCCGACCATGGGCAGCACCTATTCGATCAAGTACGTGCGCCATGCCGGTCTTCCCGAGCCCGCGCGGGTTCAGCTTGAAGTGGAAAAAATCCTCGCCGAGGTCGACAGCCAGATGTCGACCTATCGCAATGACTCCGACATCGAGCGCTTCAATGCCTTGCCGGCGAACAGCTGTCAGACGATGCCGGCCTCCGTGCTCGAATTGGTCCGGGTTGGCGAACAACTGTCAGCCCAAAGCGAAGGCTCCTACGACCTGACCGTCGAGCCGCTGATGAACCTGTGGGGGTTCGGCCCGCAAGGTCGTGAAGAAAAAGTCCCCAGCGCAGCCGCAGTGGCCGAAACCCTGCAACGGGTCGGCTACCGGCATTTGCATATCGACGCTGACCGTTTGTGCAAGGATGCGCCGGTCGAAGTCGACTTCAACAGCATCGCCGCCGGTTATGCCGTCGACACCATTGCCGCCAGGCTCGAAGCCATGGGCATCCGCGACTATCTCGCCGAAGCCACGGGCGAACTGAAGGCCAAGGGCAAAAAGCTCGATGGCTCGGCATGGCGTATCGCGCTGGAGGAGCCGCGAGATGATCAGCAGGTGGCTGAGCGCGTCATCAATGTCGATGGTTACGGCGTTTCCACTTCCGGTGATTACCGCAATTATTTCCTGCAGGACGGTCGGCGCTATTCCCACACCTTCGATGCGCATAGCGGGGCGCCGGTCCTACACAACCTGGCGTCGGTCACGGTAATTCATCCTTCAGCGTTGATGGCCGATGGACTATCGACGCTGTTGCTGATTCTCGGGCCTGAACGGGCCTGGGACTATGCCGAAAAACATGACATTGGTGCATTCTTCGTGATTCGTGCCGATACAGGTTTCGTCATCCGCACCAGTGCGGCTTTCGAGCGCCTCAGTGGCGCAAAAGTTGACTGAGAACAGTACGAAAGCTGGCGTTGTAGTGCAGGCAAAAGTAGCCTACGACGCGACCAAGGGTTAATGTGCGCGGCGTTGACGCTTCTATAGACTGTGTCCGGGTTCTTTACTGGCCCCCAATTGTTCCTTCGCGCCGCGATTCGGCGTGATTTAGCCGCCGGTGCTGCTGGCACCGCGGCCTGTTCTGAGGAGTACGCATGGCTGTCTACAACTACGACGTGGTGGTGTTGGGTTCCGGCCCGGCGGGAGAAGGCGCGGCAATGAACGCCGCCAAAGCAGGGCGCAAGGTGGCGATGGTCGACAGCCGTCGCCAGGTCGGCGGTAACTGCACCCACCTGGGTACCATCCCGTCCAAGGCCCTGCGTCACTCGGTCCGGCAGATCATGCAGTTCAACACCAACCCGATGTTCCGGGCGATCGGCGAGCCACGCTGGTTCTCCTTCCCGGACGTGTTGAAAAGCGCCGAGAAAGTCATTTCCAAACAAGTCGCTTCGCGTACCGGCTACTACGCCCGTAACCGCGTCGACGTGTTCTTCGGCACCGGCAGCTTCGCCGACGAGCAGACCATCGAAGTAGTCTGCGCCAACGGCGTGGTCGAAAAGCTGGTGGCCAAGCACATCATCATCGCCACCGGTTCGCGCCCGTATCGCCCGGCGGACATCGATTTCCACCACCCGCGTATTTACGATAGCGACACCATCCTCAGCCTCGGCCACACCCCGCGCAAACTCATCGTTTACGGCGCCGGCGTGATTGGCTGCGAATACGCCTCGATCTTCAGCGGTCTGGGTGTACTGGTTGAACTGGTGGACAACCGCGGTCAGTTGCTGAGCTTCCTCGACTCGGAAATCTCCCAGGCGTTGAGCTACCACTTCAGCAACAACAACATCACCGTGCGCCACAACGAAGACTACGACCGTGTCGAAGGCGTGGACAACGGCGTGATCCTGCACCTCAAGTCCGGCAAGAAGATCAAGGCAGACGCCTTGCTCTGGTGCAACGGCCGTACCGGCAACACCGACGCGCTGGGTCTGGAAAATATCGGCGTGAAGGTCAACAGCCGTGGCCAGATCGAAGTCGACGAAGCCTATCGCACCTGCGTGCCGAACATTTATGGCGCCGGTGACGTGATCGGCTGGCCGAGCCTGGCCAGTGCCGCGCACGACCAGGGCCGTTCGGCAGCCGGCAGCATCGTCGATAACGGTAGCTGGCGCTTTGTGAATGACGTGCCGACCGGCATCTACACCATTCCGGAGATCAGCTCGATCGGCAAGAACGAGCAGGAACTGACCCAGGCCAAAGTGCCGTACGAAGTCGGCAAGGCGTTCTTCAAGAGCATGGCGCGTGCACAGATCGCCGGCGAGCCGCAAGGCATGCTGAAGATCCTGTTCCACCGTGAAACCCTGGAAGTGCTGGGCGTTCACTGCTTCGGTTATCAGGCTTCGGAGATCGTGCACATCGGTCAGGCGATCATGAACCAGCCGGGCGAACTGAACACGTTGAAGTACTTCGTCAACACCACGTTCAACTACCCGACCATGGCCGAAGCCTATCGGGTAGCGGCGTACGACGGCCTCAACCGGCTTTTTTGACGGGCTCCGGCCGGTGGCCTGAGCCGGCCGGGGAGACCGATTTCAGCAATTCTCGAGGGTGGCAGTGGCCAAACCGGGAAAGTCTGTAATCAGGCTGTCAACGCCGAAGTCGGCGAGTCTGCGCATCAGCGCAGGCTCGTTGACGGTCCACACCGACACATGCAGCCCCTGACGCTGCGCCTTCTGCAGGCGTTCCGGCGTACACAGCGTCCAGTTCAACGCCAGAATCTCACAGCCATAGCTGGCCGCGACCTTCAACGGGTCGAGCCAGGCGTACTCGGCCACCAGTCCCCGTGACACGTCCGGCACCAGATCCAGCGCCGCTTTCAATACTTCCCGCGAACTCGAGGTGATCGTCACCTTGTCGAGCAGGCCGTGACGCTGGGCCATTTCGCGAATCGCCAGCACCGTGGTTGCGGCGCGGGTGCGCGAGGCACTTTTGACTTCCAGTTGCCAGTGCTCGAAATCACACTTCTCGAACAACTCTTCCAGCGTCGGAATCGGGCACGGCTTGATCCAGCCCGGGCCGCCCTTGCGCGCGTCGTAGGTCACCAACTCGGCGGCGGAGTGCTCGACCACCTTGCCGCGACGGTCAGTGGTGCGCTTGAGGGTCGGGTCGTGGATGACCATCAACTCGCCGTCCTTGGACAGGTGCAGATCCAGTTCGCAACGGCGTACGCCGTGCTTGAGACATTCCTGAAAACTGCTCAGGGTATTTTCCGGTGCTTCGCCCTTGGCGCCGCGGTGGCCGTAGATGAGGGTCACGGTGCTTCCTTAATTTAAATGCCGGATTCGTTCTGTTCGCGAGCCAGGCGTCGTTCCTGGGCCTGCTTCTGCAAGATATAACGGGCGAGCAACTGGCGCTGGGCGTCGGTCAAGTGTTCGAACTCGGTGCCGACGTCGTAGCCGTCGCCCTTGCGGTCGCAATGGGTGACACGGGCACGCAGCAGCAGGCCGAGCGCCTGGGGCATCAGCACCAGTTTGACCGACAGGTGCGCGCCGCTGGCGAGCGCTGTCGGGTGCTGAAAGTCGATCCCGCCTTCGGAAATGATCACCGGTTGCGGCTCGCCGATGTGGCCGAGCACGGGCAGGGCGACCACCTGGCTGAGCAGGTCGATGCGTTTGTTCTGGGATTTGAGGAACGCGGCAATGGCCCGATCGCGTTCGCTGATCTGGCGCAACAGGTGCTGCGACTCGAATTCGCTCAGGTGCAGTTCGCTGAGCAGGTTGAACAGCGGGGAAGCATCCTGCAACACTTCCTGGCCTGCGGCTTCGGGAGCGGACAGGGGCCGAATTTCCAGTGCGATCGTGTCCTCGATACGGTAGTATTCGCGGCGATCTTCTTCATCTAATGTCGACATGGCGAACCCATGGTAGCGGCGGTGGTCTGAGTGTAAAGCTGGTTATCGACCCCCGCCACAAGGACGTTCCTTTTCCCTCCGAACAAGCCCCGACATGTTCAGACCTCTCTTCGTATTTATCGGCACGCGTTATACCCGTGCAAAGCGTCGCAATCATTTTGTGTCTTTCATTTCCCTGACTTCGATGATCGGGCTCGCCCTTGGCGTGGTCGTGATGATCGTGGTGCTATCGGTGATGAACGGCTTCGATCATGAGATGCGCACCCGCGTGCTGGGCATGGTGCCCCACGCGACCCTTGAATCTGGCGAGCCAATCAACGATTGGCAAAGCCTGGCCGCCAAGGTCAAACGCAACCCGGAGGTGACGGCCGTTGCGCCGTTCACCCAGATGCAGGGCTTGCTGACCAACAACGGTCAGGTGTCCAAAGTGTTGCTCAACGCCATCGACCCTGCGCTGGAGCGCAACGTGTCGATCATCGACAACTTCATGAAGCAGGGCAAACTCGACGATTTGACGCCGGGCAGCTTCGGCATCGTCATCGGCGACAAGGCCGCGACCAAGCTGGGCGTGGGCCTCGGTGACAAGGTCACCTTCGTCGCGCCGGAAGTCAGCGTGACCCCAGCCGGGATGTTCCCGCGCATGAAGCGCTTCACCGTGGTCGGCATCTTCCATGTCGGCGCCGGTGAGCTGGATGGCTATCTGGGCGTCACCAACCTGCAGGATCTGGCGAAGATGCACCGCTGGAAGCCTGATCAGGTGCAGGGCATCCGGTTGAAGTTCGATGATCTGTTCCAGGCGCCGCGCGTGGCCTGGACCATCGCCCAGCAGTTGGGCGAAGACCATTACTACGCCCGCGACTGGACCCGTACCCACGGCAATCTGTATCAGGCGATTCGCATGGAAAAAGCCATGATCGGCCTGCTGTTGCTGCTGATCGTCGCGGTGGCCGCGTTCAATATCATTTCCACGCTGGTGATGGTGGTGAACGACAAGAAGAGCGACATCGCCATTCTGCGTACCCTTGGCGCCACGCCGGGGACGATCATGCGCACGTTCATGGTGCAAGGCACGGTGATTGGCGTGGTCGGTACGGCCATTGGCGCGGTGGTCGGGATCTTCGCCGCGCTCAATGTCAGCGCCGCAATTTCCGCCCTCGAAGGGCTGATCGGCCACAAATTCCTCAACGCCGACGTGTACTTCATCGATTACCTGCCGTCGCAGGTGCAGAGCCAGGACGTGGTCATGGTTTGCGCCGCTGCGTTGGTCCTGAGTTTCCTCGCCACCCTGTATCCCGCCTGGCGTGCTGCGCGCACCCAGCCGGCGGAGGCGCTACGTTATGAGTGAGTCGGGCATGAGTGATAAAGCAATCTTGAGCTGCCGCAACCTGGGCAAATCCTACGAGGAAGGTCCTGAGTCGGTGCAAGTGTTGGCCGGTTTGCAACTGGAGTTGCACCCGGGCGAGCGTGTGGCGATCGTCGGCAAGTCCGGTTCGGGCAAAAGTACCTTGCTCAACCTGCTGGGCGGCCTCGACACGCCCACCCAGGGCAGCGTCTGGCTCGATGGTGAAGAGCTCTCGGCACTGAGCGAGAAGAAGCGTGGCCTGCTGCGTAACCGCGCCCTCGGGTTCGTGTACCAGTTTCACCACTTGCTGCCGGAATTCACCGCGCTGGAAAACGTCTGCATGCCGCTGCTGATCGGCAAGACCGCGATCCCCGAGGCGCGTCAGCGCGCCACGGCATTGCTGGAGCGCGTAGGGCTGGGTCATCGTCTGGAGCACAAACCGGCGGAACTGTCCGGTGGCGAACGCCAGCGTGTGGCCATCGCCCGGGCGCTGGTGAACAATCCAGGCCTGGTGATGCTTGATGAACCGACCGGCAACCTCGACTCGCACACTGCCGAAGGCATTCAGGATCTGATGCTGGAACTCAGCACCTCGATGCGCACGGCGTTCCTGGTGGTGACTCACGACATGAACCTGGCCCGCCAGATGGATCGCGTCCTGCAGTTGCAGGAAGGTTGCCTGACCGCCATCTGACCGACCGACACCCGCTGCCTGTAAAGGCATCGGGTTTTTTATTTTTATACGGTGCCCCAGCGAATGTTCAGACCGTTATCGATCTTTATCGGCACGCGCTATACCCGCGCCAAGCGCCGCAATCGCTTTGTTTCGTTCATTTCGATGACCTCGATGATCGGGCTCGCCCTCGGCGTGCTGGCGATGATCGTGGTGCTGTCGGTGATGAACGGCTTCCAGCGCGAGATGAGCTCGCGGATCCTCGGCATGGTGCCGCACGCGACCATCGTCGGCGTAAAGCCGATTGATGACTGGCAACCGGTGGCCGCCGCCGCGCTGAAAAATCCTGAAGTGACCGCCGCCGTGCCGTTCACCGAGATGGAAGGCATGCTCTCCTACAAGGGCTTGATGCAGCCGATCCAGATCAGCGGCGTCGACCCGGCCCAGGAAGGCAAGGTATCGATTGTCGCCCAGCACATTGTGCAGGGCCGTCTCGATGACCTGAAACCGGGCGAATTCGGCGTGGTGATCGGTGAAATCACCGCGCGCCGCTTCCGCCTCAACGTCGGTGACAAGATCACCCTGATCGTGCCGGAAGTCAGCACCGCACCGGGCGGCATCACCCCACGCATGCAGCGTCTGAACGTGGTCGGTGTGTTCAAGGTCGGTGCCGAGCTGGACGGTTCCATGGGCCTGATCCACGTCGCCGATGCCGCAACCATGCAGCACTGGCAGCCGAATCAGGTGCAAAGCGTGCGTCTGGCGGTAAAGGACCTGTACGCCGCGCCGAAAGTCTCTTCGGACATCGCCGCAGGCCTGGGCGCCGAGTTCAAGGCTGACGACTGGACCCACACCCAGGGCAGTCTGTTCAGCGCGATGAAAATGGAAAAAACCATGATCGGCCTGCTGTTGCTGATGATCGTCGCGGTGGCGGCGTTCAACATCATCGCCACGCTGATCATGGTGGTGAACGACAAGGGCGCGGACATCGCGATCCTGCGCACCATCGGTGCCACGCCGCGGCAGATCATGGCGATCTTCATGGTGCAGGGCACGGTGATCGGCATTGTCGGGACCATTATCGGCGGCGTGCTCGGCGTGATTGCCGCGCTGAACGTCAGTGAGATGGTCGGCTGGGTCGAGCGGGTCACCGGGCAGCACATCTTCAGTTCCGACGTGTATTTCGTCAGTAACCTGCCTTCGGAATTGCAGGGTGGGGACGTGCTGTTGATTTGCTCGGCAGGCTTTATTCTGAGCTTCCTGGCGACGGTGTATCCGGCGTTGCGGGCGGCGAAGATCGAGCCGGCTCACGCATTGAGATATTCGTAAGCGACTCCATGCTCGTTCCCACGCTCTGCGTGGGAATGCCTCAACGGACGTCCCGGGCTGCATTCCCACGCAGAGCGTGGGAACGATCAGGTTCGAGGCAGCTCAATCACAAACCGCGTCCATCCTGCTTCAGATTCGCAATGAATCTGCCCACCATGGGCCCGAACGATCGATTGCGTAATCGCCAGCCCCAGCCCCGCATGTTCACTGCTGCCTTCCTGCCGCGCCGGATCGGCCCGATAAAACCGGTCAAACAGCCGTGGCAACAACTCCGCTGAAATCCCTTCGCCACTGTTCTCGACTGAAATGCGTACCGCGTTCGGTTGATCAACGATCCGCAAGCTCACAAAGCCCGCCGCCGGGGTAAAGCGCAACGCGTTATCCAGCAAGTTCGACAAGGCCCGACGCAGCATGCTGCGATCACCCTCAATGCGCGCCAGGCCTTCGCGACTCAGCGTCACCCCGGCGTCCTCAGCCAAGGGCGCAAAAAACTCCAGCAGCACATCGGTCTCATCCGCCAACTCCAGCGGCTCGCGCTTGGGCATCAGCAAACCATGGTCCGCCTTGGCCAGGTACAGCATGTCGTTGACCAGTTGCGCCATCCATTGCAGCTCTTCGAGGTTGCTGTGCAGGGCTTCGCGATAATCTTCGATCGGGCGTGGGCGGGTGAGGGTGACCTGAGTGTGGGTCAGCAGGTTCGACAGCGGTGTACGCAGTTCATGGGCGATGTCGGCAGAGAACGCCGACAACCGTTGAAACGAGTCGTCGAGGCGTCCGAGCATGGCGTTGAAGCTGTGGGCCATTTCCGCAAGCTCTGGCGGCATGTGCGCTTCCGGCAGTCGGGCGTTGAGCGATTGTGCTGAAATCCCACGGGCGACAGCACTCATGCGCCGCAGTGGACGCAGACCGCTACGCGCTGCCCAGGCACCGAGCAACGCGGTGGCCAATGCCGACAACCCGACGGTCAGCCAGATCAGATGCTGCATGCGCTGCAGGAAATGCTGGTGGTGGGTGATGTCCAGCAACAGCGTCAGTTGTGGCGAGTCGGTTTTGTCCGGGTAGAGCGGGGCGTTGAGCACCCGATAGTCAGTGCCTTCCTGACTCACGGTCGCCAGGCCGGATTGTTTTGGCAACTCTGCAGGGATCTGCGTCGAACTGTCGTACCAGCGTTGGCCGTCACTGCCAGTAATGCGCAGCGCCAGATCGGCCTGGCGGCTCAGCTCATCCGCCAGCCGCGCCTCACGTTGGCCGGGTTGCACATCCTGCAAGGCCCGGCGCAGGCCGATCAGCTTGCCGTCCAGCAGTTGCTGGTCGAGTTCGATGAAGTGCGTTTCGCTGGCGCGGCTGAACAGTACGCCGGCAAACAGCGAGACCACGGCGGTGCAGGCGGCGAACAGCAAAGCCAGACGAGAACTCAGGGACAGACGACGCATCAGGCGGGACGCTCTTCAAGCACGTAACCCATGCCGCGTACGGTGTGGATCAGTTTGTCGGGGAAATCATCGTCGATCTTCAGGCGCAGGCGGCGGATCGCCACTTCGATCACGTTGGTGTCGCTGTCGAAGTTCATGTCCCAGACCTGCGAGGCAATCAGCGATTTGGGCAGCACTTCACCCTGACGGCGCAGGAGCATTTCCAGCAGGGCGAACTCCTTGGCGGTCAGGTCGATACGTTGGCCGCTACGTTCGACGCGGCGGCGAATCAGGTCCAGGCGCAGATCGGCCAGTTGCAGGCTGGTTTCCTGTGGCGTGGCGCTGCCTCGACGCAGCAGGCTGCGCACCCGGGCCAGCAATTCGGAGAAGGCAAACGGTTTGACCAGATAGTCGTCGGCGCCGAGTTCGAGGCCATGAACCCGGTCCTCCACGGCATCCTTGGCGGTCAGAAACAGCACCGGCGTGTCGAGGCCGGCGCTGCGCACCGCTTGCAGGATCTGCCAGCCACTGCGTCCGGGCAGCATCACGTCGAGGATCAGCAGCGCATAATCACCGCTCAAGGCCAGTTGCTGGCCGCTGTTGCCGTCGGCCACCAGTTCCGTGTTGAACCCGGCCTCGGTCAGCCCCTGGCGCAGGTAGTGGCCGGTTTTCGGTTGGTCTTCGACGATCAGCAGTTTCATGGGCGGCTCGGGTTGATTCAGGTTCTGGAAACGAAAGCTTTATACCGTGAGCGCAGGCGACAGGCGCCAAGCTGACAAAGTTGTAATCTGCCTGTCAGGTAGCTGCCAGCGCAGGCGGGCTAGAGTTTCCCACAGGCTGAACCTTTTCTTGTTGGAGTATGACTATGTTTTTGCGCAACCCTCTGGCCGTCGCCGCCTGTTTGCTGGCGCTGAGTTCACCTGTCTGGGCCGCGCCCGCGCACACGTATGACTTCGGTCAGCCGGCACCGGCGGCCAAGGCCACCCGCAGCATCGAAGTGGTGCTGAACGACATGTCGTTCGACCCCAAGTCCATTCAGGTCAAGGCCGGTGAGACGGTTCGCTTTGTGCTGCTGAATAAAGGCCAGTTGCTGCATGAATTCAACCTCGGTGACGCGGCGATGCATGCCAGACACCAGCAGGAAATGCTGCAAATGCAGCAAAGTGGCATGCTCACGCCTACCGGGATGAAAGAAATGTCCCACGACATGGCAGGCATGGATCACGCGGCCATGGGCCACGGCATGAAGCACGACGACCCGAACAGCGTGCTGGTCGAGCCAGGCAAAACCGCCGAACTGACCTGGACTTTCAACAAGGCCACCAGCCTGGAGTTCGCCTGCAATATTCCCGGACATTACCAGGCCGGCATGGTCGGCAAACTGACTGTCAGTCAGTAAGCACTCAAAGGCGGGAGCAAAGGCTGGTAGAATCCGCTGATTATTCAGTCAGGTTTCCGCCATGCATCCCGCAGCCGAACATTCGCCGCTGGGCAAATCCAGCGAATACATCGCCACGTACACGCCGTCCCTGCTGTTCCCGATTCCGCGCACCGCGAAGTGGGCCGAACTGGGCCTGACCGCCGACACCCTGCCGTACCAAGGTGTGGATTTCTGGAACTGCTTCGAGCTGTCGTGGCTGCTGCCGTCGGGCAAACCGGTGGTGGCGATTGGTGAGTTCAGTATTCCGGCCGATTCGCCGAACATCATCGAGTCCAAGTCGTTCAAGCTGTACCTGAACTCGCTGAACCAGACACCATTTGCCGACATCGCGAGCCTGGAAGCGACGCTGGTCAAAGACCTGTCCGCCGCTGCCGGCAAACCGGTCGGCGTGCGGGTGCGCAGCCTGAAGGATGTCGAGGCCGAAGGCGTCGTGGCGTTGCCGGGCGTGTGCATCGACGATCTGGACATCCGCGTCAGCAACTATGAGCATCCGCGTCCGGAGCTGCTGCGTTGCGATGATTCGAAAATTGTCGAGGAGAGCGTGCACAGCCATCTGCTCAAATCCAACTGCCCGGTGACCAGTCAGCCGGACTGGGGCAGCGTTGTGGTGGAATATCGCGGCGCGGCGCTGGATCACGCCAGCCTGCTGGAATACATCGTCAGCTTCCGCCAGCACTCGGACTTCCATGAGCAGTGCGTGGAGCGGATCTTCCTTGATCTGCAGCGTCTGCTGAAGCCGGAGAAACTCACGGTGTTTGCGCGCTATGTACGTCGCGGCGGGCTGGACATCAACCCGTATCGCAGTACTGAAGCGGTACAACTGCCGAACCATCGCTTGGTGCGCCAGTAAACAACCCCTGTAGGCGTTCGCCTGCTCGCGATAGCGCACTGACATTCAACATTGATGTCGACTGACACACCGCTATCGCGAGCAGGCTCACTCCTACAAAGGACTGCGTTTCGAATCGCGCCCATGAAAAAGCCCTGCCATCACTGGCAGGGCTTTTTGCATTTCAGCGGGAGGGCGATCAGATACCCATGCTGCCCAGCGCATTGACGATATTGCGCAGGGTGCCGGCGATGGTGGGATGGTCAACCTCAAAGCGTTCAACGGCCAGATTCACGCCGTCGGCAATGTTGGAATCTTTGGTCTTGGTTTCGAGTTCAAGTTCCAGTTCGATCTGCGCCATCAGCGCATGCAGATCCTCACGTTCAGCTTCCGACAGCGGCGGATTCTGCTCCAGTTGCTCGCGCAGGGTGTCGAGTTGTTTTTGCAGTTCTTGGGCGGGCATGGTGTGATTCCTTTTATCAAGAGGCACTGGCATTGACCGCAGCCGCGCGCCAAAGGTCTATGGCTGACCTTTAGATTAATCCACTCTGCTTCAACCTGCATGATCCCGATCAGGGCTTTTCGCCTTTGAGGCGGCGCAGGCTGATGTCGGCCAGACAGGTGTCGAGTTCGCCCAGATGATCGATCACCGAATGCACGCCTAGCCCGAACAGCTGCAGGGTTGCCTTGCCGCGCCGCTGTTCGCGTTCCTTCTGGCTCAGGGCTTGCCACTCGCTCGGCGACAGGCCGCACAACGAACCGCAGGACGCCAGGCCAATGGTCCACAGCCCGGCGTTGAGGCCTGATTGCAGCAATCGAGGCTCACCGCTGACCAGTACGCAGCCGTCCAGACGACTGACGTTCAACCCCATCAGCGCTTGCCAGCAGGCATTCGGCGCCGGCCATGGGTTGATTGTTGCTGAATGTTGCGTCGGTTCGATCCACGCCGGCAGCGCGGCCGACAGCGGTCGCGCGAGGGCAGGGGGCAACTCATCGATCCAGGCGCAGGGGATCTGCTGGCGCTGCAAACTGAGCAAGCTGTCGAGGGCACCGGGTGTGGCGTCGGCGTGCTCGGGCAGCGCGCTAGCGTGTTGCTGGGCGCGGGCACCGAAATCCACCAGGCAACCGCTGAGTCCGAACAGCACGGCGGTCAGACCGGGTGCGGCGACAGGCAAGGCTTCAGCGTGTGTCATGAAAACGTCCCTGAAATAGTCATGAGGTTAGGGGACGCCGGTGACAGTTGGATGACAAGCGTGTGAAGGAGGCTTCAGGAAACGTCCTACACTACTGTTCACGGGTGGACTGCCCAAAATGGCTTTTGCGCTTATACTAGCGGTCTTAACGCTTGGGCCGACGGTGCCCGCGCCAGTAAAAATCCAAGGAGCTTTTCTATGCGCTGGAGCAACCCTCTCGCTCAGCTATGTGTATGTGCCAGCGTCTTGCTGGTTCCGTTCGCCGCCAACGCCGCAACGGAAGAAGATCCTTGGGAAAGCGTCAACCGCCCGATCTTCCAGTTCAACGACTTCGTCGACACCTACGCGCTCAAGCCGATTGCGCAGGGTTATGAATACGTGACGCCGCAGTTCCTCGAAGACGGCATCCACAACATGTTCCGCAACGTCGGTGACGTCACCAACCTGGCGAACAACATTCTGCAGGCCAAACCTGCAGCGGCCGGTGTCGATACCGCGCGTATCATCTTCAACACCACCTTCGGCCTGCTGGGCTTCTTCGACGTCGGCACCAAAATGGGCCTGCATCGCAGCGACGAAGACTTCGGCCAGACCCTCGGCTATTGGGGTGTCAGCAGCGGTCCGTACGTGATGCTGCCGTTGCTCGGCCCAAGCACCCTGCGTGATGCACCGTCGAAATACGTCGACAGCTACACCGGTCCGTACCGCTACATCAACGACATTCCGGTGCGTAACTCGACGTTCGGCCTGAACATCGTCGACACCCGCGCCAGCCTGCTGTCGAGCGAGAAGCTGATCAGCGGCGACAAGTACACCTTCATCCGCAATGCGTACCTGCAGAACCGCGAGTTCAAGGTCAAGGATGGTCAGGTCGAAGACGATTTTTAAGCTCGACCGATAAAAACAAGGCGGCCGATGAGGCCGCCTTTTTTGTGTGCGCTTATTTCATCTTCAAGATGGTCAGGCCGAGCTTCTGGCTGTCGCCTTCCTGGGCCTTGACCCAGACCACCTCGGTGTCCGCTTCCAGCCCGCTCAGCGCCGCATGATCGGAGTCGATACGCACGTTCAAACGGTCGCCGACCGCGAACTGGCGCGGCGCTTCGACCTGCATGCCACTGCTGGAGAGGTCGATGCACACGCCTGACACCTCATCCCCTTCATGAATCAGCACGACATCGGCATCGACCCGCATGCGGATGAAATCGCGCTTTTCGCTGTAGTCCCGACCGGTTTGACTCATGGCTTTGTCCTTCCATTGGGTTACGGTTCGAGCTGTTCTTATAACTCTCGGTGATTTGACAAGTAAAGTCGTCAAGCGACCATCGGCGCATGCTTGAAACGCCCCGCGGATGGGAGTACCGTCTGCGCCTTAGAAGGGCACCTCTGGTGCAATCGTGTTCCGGGCCAATGCTCGAAAGCGGTGCAGCAGAGAGGCTAGAAAGCGAATCCAGTAGTCTGAGCCGGGCCGATGCCCCGCCTGCTACGCCAACCTAATTCTGGCGCCGTTTGCCCACATGCCAAAAACCAGTGCCACGCTGCTGATAATCGATGATGACGAAGTAGTGCGCGCGAGCCTCGCGGCCTATTTGGAAGACAGTGGTTTCAGCGTCCTGCAGGCCAGCAACGGTCAACAGGGTCTTCAGGTATTCGAGCAAGACAAGCCCGACTTGGTCATCTGCGATCTGCGCATGCCGCAGATGGGCGGTCTCGAACTCATCCGTCAGGTCACCGAGCGGTCACCGCAAACGCCGATGATCGTCGTTTCGGGTGCCGGCGTGATGAACGACGCGGTCGAGGCGCTGCGCCTGGGTGCGGCGGACTACCTGATCAAGCCTCTCGAAGATCTGGCCGTGCTCGAGCATTCCGTGCGTCGGGCGCTGGATCGTGCGCGCCTGCTGCTGGAGAACCAGCGCTACCGCGAGAAGCTGGAAAAGGCCAACCGCGAACTCGAAGCCAGCCTGAACCTGCTCCAGGAAGACCAGAACGCCGGTCGCCAGGTGCAGATGAACATGCTGCCGGAAAGCCCGTGGCGCGTGGACGAGTTCCAGTTTGCCCACCAGATCATCCCGTCGTTGTACCTGTCGGGTGATTTTGTCGATTATTTCCGGGTCGATGAGCGCCGGGTGGCGTTCTACCTGGCCGACGTATCGGGCCATGGCGCCTCTTCGGCGTTCGTCACCGTGCTGTTGAAGTTCATGACCACGCGCTTGCTGTTCGAGTCCAAGCGCAACGGCACCTTGCCGGAATTCAAGCCTTCGGAAGTCCTTGGTCATATCAACCGGGGGCTGATCAGTTGTAAGCTGGGCAAACACGTCACAATGGTCGGTGGAGTCATCGACGAGGAGACCGGTTTGTTGACCTATAGCATCGGCGGCCATCTGCCGTTGCCTGTGTTGTACACGCCTGACAGTGTTCGTTACCTCGAAGGCCGCGGTTTACCGGTGGGCCTGTTCAACGAGGCCACCTACGAAGATCACGTGCTTGAGCTGCCACCGACCTTCAGCCTGACGCTGATGTCCGACGGCATTCTGGATCTATTGCCAGAACCTACGCTCAAAGAAAAAGAAGCTGCTTTGCCTCAACGGGTGAAGTCGGCGGGCGGCAGCCTGGATGGTCTGCGGCAAGTGTTTGGATTGGCCACGCTAGGGGAGATGCCGGATGATATCGCCCTGTTGGTGTTGAGCAGGAACCTTCAATGAGTACCGGTAGAATCCAGTTCGCCGAGCAGGACGGCACCTTCGTCCTGAAGTTCGTCGGTGAAGTTCGCCTGACCCTGTGTTCGGCGTTGGATGCGACTATTGAGAAAATCTTCACCGCGTTGAATTTCAACGCGATCGTGATCGATTTGACCGAAACCCGTAGCATCGACAGCACCACTTTGGGCTTGCTGGCCAAGCTGTCGATCCTGTCGCGGCAAAAGGTCGGCCTGCTGCCGACTGTCGTCACCACCCACGAAGACATCACGCGTCTGCTGCAGTCCATGGGCTTCGAGCAGGTGTTCAACATCGTCAACCACCCGGTGCCGTGCCCCGAGTGCCTGGACGACCTGCCGGATCAGGATCAATCCGAAGAAGTGGTGCGGATCAAGGTGCTGGAAGCGCACAAGATCCTCATGGGGCTGAACGATTCCAACCGTGAAGCCTTCCATGACCTGGTGAATGCCCTAGAGCGGCATTGATCCCCTGAGGTGATGTTGTCTGGGCTGGCCCCTTCGCGAGCAAGCCCGCTCCCACATTTGAAATGCATTCCCTCTGTGGGAGCGAGCTTGCTCGCGAAGGCTTCAGTTCAGTCAATGCGCCTCTCAATGCAGAATGAAAAAGGGCGAACCCGTGAAGGTTCGCCCTTTTTGCATTTCAACCGCTCAGATCACAGCTTGGCCTGCAACAGCGCCTCAAGCTTCTCCTGGTCACGGGCAAACTGACGAATGCCCTCAGCCAGTTTCTCGGTGGCCATCGCGTCTTCGTTGGATAACCAGCGGAACTGCGCTTCGTTCAGGCTCAGGCGCGCTTCGCCGGTGTGGCCCGGAGCGAGTTTGCGCTCCAGTTTGCCGGTGTCTGCTGCCAGCTTGTCGATCAGGTCCGGGCTGATGGTCAGGCGGTCGCAACCGGCCAGTTGCTCGATCTGGTTCAGATTGCGGAAGCTGGCGCCCATGACCACGGTCTTGTAGTCATTGGCCTTGTAATAGTTGTAGATGCGCGTGACTGACTGTACGCCTGGATCATCGGCGCCGGTGTAGTCGTTGCCGTTGGCCTTCTTGTACCAGTCGTAGATGCGGCCCACGAACGGCGAGATCAGGAACACCCCGGCGTCGGCGCAAGCAGCAGCCTGCGCGAAGGAGAACAGCAGGGTCAGGTTGGTCTGGATACCTTCTTTCTCGAGGATTTCGGCAGCGCGGATGCCTTCCCAGGTCGAAGCGATCTTGATCAGCACACGGTCACGGCCGATGCCGGCCTTGTCGTAGAGCTCAATCAGGCGATGCGCACGCTTGAGCACGGCGTCCTGGTCGAACGACAGGCGCGCATCCACTTCGGTGGAAATACGGCCCGGGATCACTTTGAGGATTTCCTGGCCCACGGCGACGCCAAAACGGTCGCTGGCCAGGCCCACGTCGCCCTTGCAGTCGCTGACGCACGCGTTCAGCAGCTCGGCGTAGGCCGGAATGGCTGCGGCTTTGAGCAGCAGGGAAGGGTTGGTAGTGGCGTCGACCGGCTTGACCCGGGCGATCGCTTCGAAGTCGCCGGTGTCGGCAACCACGGTGGTCATCTGTTTGAGTTGTTCCAGCTTGGAAGTCATGGGTGTGCTCTGTCCTGTGGGTTTGACGACATTACCCGAGCGCTGACAGCCACTCAAGGGCATCAAGGCGTAACGGGTACCCCGGTGGCAACAACCTGAGTACGGCTGTTTGAAAGGTGGGGCGCGGTATCGATGAATACGATGCCAAAATCGGCCGCAGGTTCAAAGCAACTGACGGCCAGCGCCCCCTGAGCGCATCGATGAGAGTTATTGCTGGCTCAATTGGGTTTTGACTGCGGTTTCCGCCGGTTTCGGCTGGCCGTCGGAAGTCAGCAGGCCGAAATTCTTCTCGCGGTCGTTGCTGCCCGTGTCGCTGTTTTTCCATTCGTAGATCGAGGTCAGCGCAATGTTGCGGGTTTTGATATCGGCGACGAACGCACTGATTTTACTGGCCTGACCCTCTGTCCCGCCGTTGGAACTGAGCGCCGAGATGCCCCATTCGCTGATGACCCCAGGCAGATGGAAGTTCTGCTGGATAAACGCCTGGGCATTGCTGATCTGCGTGCCCGTCATGCCGTACGGATGATAGGAGATCGCGCTGAGGCATTTGGGGTATTGGCTGACGATTCGGTTGAGCGCCACCGTGGATGCCGAGCCGGCCGTCGGCGGCCGGGCGAAGCCAAAGCCGATCACTGGGGGCGTCTGAGGTTTGCCCTGCAGCGTCTTGCACGCTGCGCTCATGAACGGCACGAACGTCGTGTCGAAATTGCCGGTCGGCCAGTAGGTGTCCAGGTCCGGCTCATTCCACAGCTCGATCGCGACCAGTTGCGTGCTGTAGGTCGTTGCCAGGCTGGTCAGCGCGTTGGCGTACGCGACGCCAGCGTTTGCCAGATCATTGGTCGGTAATGGCTTGGTCGCACGCAGGGTCATCAATACTGGCAGGCCTGCGGTGCGGGCCACGGCGAACGCATCGCTGATCTGCTTCTGGTAGGCCGGGCTATTCAGGCTGTCGGTCCAGACACCAAAGCGCACGAAACTGAAGCCGGTGCTTTTGACCTGCTGGGCGTCGGCGGCGGAGAAGGTCTGGACCTTGACCTGAACACCGATGGTTTTATTGGCGGGCAGTGCCGGGAACAGTTCATTGGCGTGACTCTGGCCGGTTGCCGCCAGCAGCAA
The DNA here is from genome assembly GCF_002878485.1 of Pseudomonas sp. AD21. Lineage (NCBI taxonomy): Bacteria > Pseudomonadati > Pseudomonadota > Gammaproteobacteria > Pseudomonadales > Pseudomonadaceae > Pseudomonas > Pseudomonas sp. AD21. Next base: position 17,892 of record NZ_NQYG01000021.1, on the reverse strand, counting down.
CAGCGTCAGGGTGCCCAGTCGTTTGAAAGGTGCTGATTTCATGTCGGTTCTCCGGTGAGAAGTGACAACGGCGAAAAGTATCTCGTGATAACCGATTCGAAACTAACAATGCCACTAAGTGCGCAAATGTTATTTTTTGTCAGGAAACCAAGGCCTGAAAATCACAGTTATTTTTAGTCCGGTAATTCCGTTTGGGCGACTTTTGGTGCTGTGGTACTTAATACGCTGGTACTAACAGGGCGAATCTATTTCTGAGTGCAGGATGATCTAGTGGGTTCACTAAGAATCGCACTAGATGTTGGCAGAATGATATTACACAGGAAAGTAAACCTTGTTCAGAAATATCCTTGTCGTGTGCGTTGGCAATATTTGCCGAAGTCCGACAGCAGAACTTCTGCTGCGTAACGCGCTGACCTCCTCAACTATCTCGGTAACCTCCGCAGGCCTCGCGGCGCGGGTTGGCGAAGGCATGGAAGCGTCGGCGCGCCAGGTCCTCGAAGACCGCGGTCACAGCGCCGAGGGTTTCACCGCCCGGCAATTGACCGCCGATATCGTCAATCAATCGGACCTGATTCTGGTCATGGAAAAACAACACATGAATCAGGTGCTCAAGATTGCCTCGCACGCCAGAGGCAAAGTGTTCCTCCTTGGCAAGTGGCAGAGCGAACGCGAAATACAGGATCCGTATCGTCAAGGTAAGGCCGCTTTTATTCATGCCCATGCATTGATTGAAGATGCTGTTAGCTCGTGGGCGCAGCGCCTCGGACATTGATGAATATTCTTCAGATCAGTGAATGGTAAGAACAGACTTATGCAGTTACCGTCAGTAATCGCCAACCGTGATAACGATCAGGACAGTATTGATCTTCTCGGCATATTTGGCAGTTTGATCGACCAGAAATGGCTGATTGGTGCATTCACCGGTGCCTTCATGGCCGCCGGCGTTGCCTATGCGGTATTGGCGACGCCGGTGTACCTGGCGAACGCGCTGGTGCAGGTCGAACCGAAAAAGAACGACATGCTCGGGTTTTCCGACCTCAGCAGCATGCTCGGCGGGCAATCGCCGTCGGTGACCGAAATCGGCATCATCAAGTCCCGCGCAGTGATCGGCAAAACCGTCGACGACCTGCGCCTGGACATCGACGTTACCCCCAACACGTTCCCGGTGATCGGCGGTTTTCTTGCGCGGCGTTATCGCGGCGAAACCGAGTTCAGCGTGGCGCCGCCGCGTTTCGGCTTCAACAGCTACGCCTGGGGCGGTGAGCGTCTGGAATTCGCCCGGCTCAATCTGCCCAAGGAACTGTTGGGCAAGAAGCTCACTCTGGTGACGGGCGAACAGCAGCACTTTCAGTTGCTCGATGACAACGGCAACCTGTTGGTCGAGGGCGTTGCGGGCGAAGCCTTCGCACAGGACGGCGTTGAGGGTTTGATCGAGCGCCTGCAAGCCAATCCTGGCACTCGCTTCGAAGTGGTGCGCAATCCACGGATCGTGACCATTCAGGGTTACCAGGATGCGCTGGATATTTCCGAGCAGGGTAAAGAGTCGGGGATTATCCGTCTGGCGCTGGCCAGCGCCGATGCCGCCGAGGCGGTGAAGATCCTCAACAAGATTGCTGCGCTGTATGTCGACCAGAACGTGCGCCGCACCTCGGCGGAAGCGGCGCAGAGCCTGGCGTTCCTGCAAAGCCAGTTGCCGCAGGTCAAGCGCGATCTGGCCAAGGCCAGCGATGCGCTCAACGCCTACCAGACTCACGGCAAGACCGTGAATATTTCTCTGGAAACCCAGTCGGTGCTCGGCCAGTCGGTCGCGCTCGAAACGCGGATTTCCGAGCTGAAAATGCAGCAGGCCGAGATGGATCGCAAGTTCACCAAGCAGCATCCGGCGTACCGCGCCTTGATGTCGCAGATCGGCGAACTGACCCAGCAGCAGAAGTCGCTGGAAGGCAAGGTTGGCGATCTGCCGGCCACGCAGCAGGAACTGCTGAACCTGACCCGTGATGTGGAAGTGGCTTCGCAGATCTACACGCAGTTGCTGAACAAGTCCCAGGAACTGGACATCGTCCGTGCCGGTGCGGTGGGTAACGTGCGTTTGATCGACGCGGCGGATGTCGACCTGACCAGCCCGGTCAAACCGAAAAAAGCCCTGATCGTGCTGATTGCAACGTTCCTCGGCGCGTTTGTCGGCGTGGCGCTGGTGCTGCTGCGCAAGTCCCTGAGCAAAGGCCTGGAAGGCCCGGAAGCCATCGAACAGCTCGGCCTGCCGGTGTACGCCTCGATTCCCTACAGCGCATTGCAACGCGAAGAGGACACTAAAAAGGGCCGGGTCAAAAGCACCGCAGAGACGCCGGCCTATCTGCTGGCCCTGCGCAATCCGACCGACCTGTCCATCGAGTCGATCCGCAGCCTGCGCACCAGTCTGCATTTCGCGGCACTGGACTCGACCAACAACCGGATCATGATCTCCGGCCCGAGCCCGCAGGTCGGCAAGACGTTCGTTTCGTCCAACCTCGCGGCGGTCATGGCGCAAAGCGGTCAGCGCGTGTTGCTGATCGACGCCGACATGCGCAAGGGCCACCTGCACAAGTCGCTCAACGTACCGATCGCCAATGGCTTGTCGGACCTGCTGGCCAAGCGTTGCAGCATCGAGCAGGCGGTCAACACGGTGGAAATCGACAACCTGCACTTCATCAGCCGTGGGCAGGTTCCACCGAATCCTTCCGAGCTGTTGATGCACGCCAACTTCCGCGACTTGCTGGCTGAACTCAGCGAGCGCTACGACGTGGTGATCATCGACACGCCGCCACTGCTGGCGGTGACCGACGCGGCGATTGTCGGGCGTGAGGCGGGCATCAGCCTGATCGTCACCCGGTTTGCGGTGAACCCGGCCAAAGAGATTGAAATAACCATCCGCCGCTTCGCCCAGAACGGCATCGAGCTCAAGGGCGCGGTGTTCAACGGCGTCGAGAAGCGCGCAGCCAGTTACTACGGCAACGGCAACTACGGTTATTACAACTACGAATACGCGTCCGACAAATCCTGAGTGTCAGTGATTGTCCTTACAGGCAAGGAAGTGGGTGGGTTGTGAAAAAAATACTGCACGTGGCTGAAACGATAAAAGGTGGGGTCGCCACCGTTATCCGCACCATCTCGGCTTCCCCCGAGGGCCAGGACTTGAACTATGAGCTGGTCTATCTGGTGCCGCTCGATCAGAAAAAAGAGCTGCACGGCATCGATGAGCAGCAGATTCGCACGTTCGAACGCAGCGGCCGCGATGTGCGCTCACTGCTGCGTTTTGCCTGGCAACTGACCCGGGTGATGCTCAAGGAAAAACCCGATGTGGTGCATTTGCACAGCACCTTTTCCGGGGTGATCGGCCGTGTTGTCTGCGTGCTCCTGCGGCCGTGGCGCAAACCGAAAATCGTCTATTGTCCGCATGCGTTTTCGTTCCTGATGGAAAGCTCGCCGACCAAGCAAAGGATCTATGCGTGGATCGAGCGGGTCCTGCAGCGGGTCACCGACGTGATCATCTGCGTCAGCCGTTACGAGATGGACAAGGCCGCGCGGTTTGGCATTCAGCGCTCGCGCATGAAGCTGATCTACAACGGCATCCATCAGCGTGACGAGGCGCCGAAGGTCGATAGTCCCGAGCCGATTCATCTGCTGTTCGTCGGCCGTCTCGACTATCAGAAAGGCTTCGACGTGTTGCTCAAGGCCTTCGCCAAGGTGCAGCGCAGCGATCTGAAACTGACGGTGGTCGGCAGTGCGGTCAACGAGGACACGGTCGAGTGCCCGGAAATGGACGCCGTCGAGTACCTGCCGTGGGTCACTCCGGCCGAGGTGCAGGCGCTGTATCAACAGGCCGATGCGCTCATCGTCCCGAGTCGCTGGGAAGGTTTTGCCATGGTGCCGCTCGAAGGCATGGCCATGGGTTTGCCGGTGATCGCCAGCAATTGCACGTCGCTGCCCGAACTGGTCACCCATGAGGTGTCCGGCTATGTCTTCCCCACCGGTGACCACCAGGCGCTGGCCGATGTGCTGGCGCGAATCCAGAAGCCACGGTTGCTCGACCTCGGCAGCGAAGGCCGGAACATCGTGCGCGAACGCTTCAGCGCCGCGCTGATGATCCGCCAGACCTACGACGTGTATTGCGCTCCCACTTATTAAGTAGAACTCAGCTTATGAACGTAACGATTTTGCATGGCTACAGTGCCTCCAACTCCGGTGACGGCCTGCTCGTCGATCTGGCCATCGCGTTGGTGCAGCGCAACTTTGGCGAAGACACCGCGATCAATGTCGTGGCGTCCGATCCGCAGTCTTTCGCCTACTTGCCGCACCCGCGTTTCAACGCACCGGTGATGGCGGCCAAGGGCCTGGGACGGGTCAAACAGGCAGTGTTCCTCAATCAGTCGTATGCCGGTCTGGCGGATCTGTTGCGCAAAACCGATCTGATCGTTGGCGTGGGTGGCGGCTACATGCGCTCCAAAAGCGCCTTCGAACATATCAAGCTGAAACTCGGCCACGCCAAGCAACTGGAAACGGCGATCCTCAGCAAGGTGCCGTCGGTGTACCTGCCGCAAAGCATCGGCCCGTTCCATGGCGAGAGCCGCAAGATCGTCGAGCACTACGCCAGCGCCGACGCGGTGTTCGTGCGCGATAACCGTTCCTCGGCAATGTTCGATGCCTGCGAAAACGTCTACCGCGCGCCGGACCTGGCGGTGCAGTCACTGGCCAGCAAGATCCTCCAGCAACCCAAGTTCACCCGCTGCGCCGCCTCGCCGGCCACTGTCTGCGTGGTACTGCGCAAGCCGCCAGAGTGGAGCAAGGAAAAAAAGGTCGCTTACGTTGCCAACCTTAAGTTGCTGCTGCAGCGCCTGAAGAACAAAAGCAAAGTGGTCTGCGCGGTACAGAGCGCTGTTCGCGGCAACGATGACGGTGCGTTCTATCGCGAGCTGGGCATTACCGAAGACCTGCTGCCTTTGAAGGCCACGATTGCCAAATATCAGCCCGACCTGGTGATCTCGGTGCGTCTGCACGGCGCCATCGAATCGCTGCTGTCCGGTGTTCCGGCGTACCACATCAGTTATGAGCGCAAAGGCTTTGGCGCCTATCAGGACATGGGCGTGGAAGACTGGGTGATCAACGGCGGCGACATCAATGTCGACACCATCATCGACACCGTTTACGCGCCGAACGCACTGGCGAATTTCGGCAAGCGGCTGACCGATACCTGCCGCGAGATCGAGGCAAAGACCGTGGCCATGGACGAGATCATCAAAGGGATCGTTCGATGATATTTCGCCTGCTGCTTCGCGGTGGAGCCTTGGGCGCGAAGTTTTTGCTGGTGTTGGCCATCACCCATTACCTGGGCTACGAAGCGCTGGGGTTTTACGGGGTGGTGGTTGCGGCTTCGCTGATCGCTTCGAAGTTCTACAGCGTCGGTTTCAGTTCCGAGATCAATCGGCTGATCAGTGTCGGCGGCAGCTCGCGGCGGGGGGTCGACAAAGTCCTGCTGCTGTACCTGGCGGTGGGGCTGCTGCTGTCGCTGCTGACGGTGGGGGTTTACTCGTTGTTCCAGCAGGTTGAGGCGAGCACTGCGCTGATCCTCTGCGTGACGCTGGTGCTGCTCACCGAACACCTGTCGTTCGAGATCAACTCGTTCGTGTTTTCCGCGCAGAAAGCCACGGCGGGCGCGTTGCTGTTTTTCATCAAGACCGGCCTCTGGGCACTGCTGGCGGTGGGCGGGATGATGCTCGACTGGGTGTCGGGCATCGCCAGTGTGCTGTGGCTGTGGGTGGCCGCGAACGTATTGGTGATCATCGCCGGTTACCTGATCGTGGTGAATGTGCACAAGGGCCGGGTCAGCGAGACACTGACGACGGCGACCGTGTGGAAGGCCGGGCTACCGTTCTATTTCGGCACCGGGTTGATCGCGTTGAGTCAGTACGCCGAGCGCTTTCTGATCGCCGACCTCGAGCCCTACGCCAGCCTCGGTAAATACGTGTACGCGTGGTCGGCGGCGAACACCTTGCAGGCGTTGTCTTACGCGGTGGTGGCGGTGGTCGGCATTCCAGTGCTGGCCAAGCGTTTTCAGGCTGATCAACAGGCTTTCACGGTCAAGCAGTTGTTCGTCAACAAATGGGTGATGCGTTCGCTAGTGGTGTCGGCGGCGGTGGCGGTGTTGATTTATCTGTTCTTCAACGTGGTGCTCGATTACGTCGCCACCAGCGTGCCGCGTCCGGACAACGCGATCCTCGGCGTGCTGATCTTTTCCTTTGCCCTGCGGGCCATCGGCGACATTGTCTGGGGCGGTCTGATCGCTTCGAAAAACAGTCGAGTGTCATTCGCCAGCGCGGCGATCTGCCTGCTGGTGTCGGTGCCGGTCAGCTATCTGCTGATCAAGCACTATTCGATTTATGGCGCGGCGTGGGGCAATGTCTTCGCGATCGTCGTGCAGCTCGGCGTGATCGCTCTGTTGACCCGGGCGACCCGCGCAAAAGGGGCGCTGGCATGGGGTTGAAGTTGCCGTGCATCGAGTTTCGCGGACGCAGACTCGATTCCTCGCTGTCGTTCCTGATTCTGTTCACCGGGTTGTTTCTGTCAGTGGCGATGCCGCTGTTGATCCCGCGTGATCCGGGCCCGGATGCGATGACGTTGTGGTCGTCCTACGCGCGCGCCGACAACTGTAATTTCTGGAACCCGTTCTCGCCGGACCGCTCTTCCTACGAGTGTTCGGCGTTCCTGCTGCGGCCCACCGGGATCAACCTGACCAACGCCTGGGCCTACGGGATGTTCTGCAATTTCTTCCTCACGGCGATTCCGGTGGTGGTGTTCCGGCGCATGCCGCTGGCGATCTTCGGCACCCTGTGCCTGTGGGGCGTGGTGCGTTCGTTCTTTCTGGAAAACCTGACCAAGGAAATCATTGTGTCGGTGGCGGTGTTGAGCATTTTGTTCAGCTCGCTGTCGCGTAAATATCGCGGCGGTTTTTTCCTCTCGGCGGTGATCTACGGCGTGCTGATCCGGCCTTACTGGATTCTGTTTTCGCTGTCCTGGGTCGGCGTTTGCATGATGAAAAAGTACGTGTCGCGCTTCACCTTCTTCCTGATGCTGTTCCTGTTTTACCTGGCGGTGGCCATGGCGATTCAGTTGGCGCTGGGGTTTCCGGTGTCGTCGATCCGCGCCAGCAACAACGAGTTGCGCACGGCGGGCGAGGAGGGCTCGAAATCGCTGATTGTCTCGTGGCTCACCGGCAGTGATTTCGTCTCGCAGGCACTGGACTCGATGATCATCTTCTTCCGGTTGTCGTTTCCGGTGGAGCTGATTCTGTTGTCGGGGCCCGGTCAGGTGATCTTTGTTGCGCTGATGATCATGACCGCGCTGCTGCTGTTCAAAGTCATCACCTCCACCGATTACAAAGGCGCGCCGATCGAGACCAAACCCAAGGAACTGATCGCGATTCCGCTGGCGTTTCTGCTGGTTCAAGGTTTGTTCGAGCCGGACTTCGGCTCCTTCGCCCGGCACTTTTCCATGGTGGTGCCGGTGCTGTTTGTCGGGCTGGGCCTGATGTTGCGCGCGAACAAACCGGTGCGGGTTGAATCAAGAGTTCTGAATTGAGGCAGGTGCTGTATGTCGAGCAAGAAAAAGTCCCTGGAGATCGAAACCCTGCGCGGCCTGGCGTGCCTGCTGCTGGTGCTCTATCACGTCATCGGCCCGTTGGGCGGAGGGCTGAAAATCGATATCGGCTCGCCGTTCCGGGTCATCGCCGACTCCATGGTGTACGTGCGCATGCCGCTGTTCACCTTCATTTCCGGCTACATCTATTCGATCTACAAAATTCGCGGCAATGACTTTTCCGCGTTTTTCAGTGGCAAGGTGCGGCGGCTGATCGTGCCGCTGTTTTGCGTCGGCGTGCCGTTCTCGGTGTTGCAGGCGGTGGGGCCGGGCGTGAACAAGGATGTCGGGGTGATCGATGCGCTGTTGTCGTTCTGGGTGCCGGTCAACCACTTCTGGTTCTTGCAGGCGGTGTTCATCATTTTCATGTTCGTCGGTCTGCTGGAATGGCGCGGGATGCTGCGCTCGATGACGCGCTTGTATGTGCTGTTCGCGTTCGCGGCGGCGGTGTTTCTGCTGCCGCCGTTCAAGCTCGATGCGTTCGGCATCAATGGCGCGATTTACCTGCTGCCGTTTTTCGTGGCCGGGATGATCGGGCAGGAAAATGTCGAGGCGTTGAAGCAGTGGTTCAAGGTGATCGGGCCGCTGGTATTTGTGTTGATTTCGTTGACGCTGCTGTACGTGGCGGCGATTGATCGCGAGTTGATTGTCGATCGCCGCAGCCTGATCGGGTTGACCGTGGGGTGTGTGTCCTGCATCGCTTTGCTGTCGAGTGACATGCGCTCGAAGTGGTTGACCTGGCTGGGCGGGTACTCTTACGCGATCTTTCTGTTCCATGTGCTGTTCGCGGCGACTTCGCGATTTGTCATGGGGCGGTTGGGTGTGAAAGACGAAAGCATTCTGGTGCTCGGCGGACTGCTGTCTGGCCTGTTGGGGCCGGTGGTGCTGTCGATGATTTTCAGTCGCTTCAATGTTACTTCGGTGCTGTTTCTGGGAGAGCGTGCGGCGAAGAAAAAACCGGCGACGAGCATTGCTCCGGTGGTGCAGACCCATAGCTGAAAGCTTCGCGAGCAAGCCTGCTCCCACAAGGATCGGGTGATTGCCACAAATCCAGTCCTCTGATTCCAGATTGAAGGAAATAAAACATGTTGGCAGTGGATGACGCTCAACCCGTTGCGGCGTCGGTGGTTGAGGTGGGCGATGCCCGCGAACGTTTTGCACAGTGGCGCGAAGGCAAGGCCGGGAGGGTTCTGTCGGTCTCGGTGATCGGCGACAGCTACAGCGCCGGGCAGGATTTCTACCTGAACAAACTGGTGCAGCGCGTGGCTGGGGAGGTCGGTTTTGCCGGTCCCGGTCATGTCGGCTTCAACCATGGCGCGGCGCTGGGCGGCACGCATTTCAAATACACCCGCAGCAGTGAGAAGTACTTCGGCGGTGGCTGGCAGGTGTCCGGCCTCGGTCAGGCCAGCCCCGACAGCCGCACGGTCACCGGCAAACCCGGTGCCTGGCTTCAGATCGACGCCCGTCCGACACCGACGATCAACACCGTCGTCACCCAAGCGAAATTGCTCTACCTGGGCAACGGCGAGTCCGCAGAGCTGCGCTACCGCTGGACGCCCTCGGAAGACTGGAAACCGCTGAAACTTGAAGGCTCGGGCGTTCAGCAAGTGCCGCTTGCAGGTCTCTCGTCAGCGGCAGACTGGTCGTTCAAACTGGAAGTCGTGAAGGGCGCGCCGACGTTGTTTGGCCTGTGGATGAGCAACGATCAAAACGGCGTGCGCGTATCAAAACTGGCGGCATCGGGCGCGGCATCGGCGGACTTCTATCACCAGGATCCGCAATGGCAGGCGCAGTGGAAAGCCGCCGTGTCGACGATCCCCGCCGACATTTACCTGATCATGCTCGGCGGCAACGACCAGGGCTTCGGCGTCAAACCCGAACAGTATCTGCAGAACGTTCAGGGTCTGGTGGCGATGATCCGCGAGATTCAACCGGCGGCGAGCATCAACCTGATCATGCGTCAGGACACCACGCGCTCCAGCGCCTATCCGATGTCAGCGTACGCACAGGTCTTGCAGCCGTGGGCGCATGAGCAGCATCTGGGTTTCGCCAATCTGCAATGCGCCTTTGGGCCTGACGTCAAACGGTATGCTGCCGCGATGATCGGCCCGGACAAGATTCATCCGCAGCCGGCCACGGGCGGGAAGGTGATTGCCGATTATTTCTATGGCTGGATCACCGGCACCAAGGATCGTTGCGACGTGTCGCCACGATGATCGTTCCCCACGCTCTGCGTGAGGTCGATCAGGTGTCCTGCTGAAAAGCGTCGACTTGACTCAGCAACTCCGCGAGCTTCTGCGGCATCAGTTGCGTGGCACAACGAGTCTCGACATTGATGATGATCGCCGGTTCGTTGCAGCACAGGCGCACGCGGAAGCGCCAGTCGCTGAAGATCACTTTCAGGCCGTCACGGTCGTCCATTTCCAGCGCCTGCTCGGCATAGCTTTTTTTCAGGTGAGCGAGCAGGGGATAGGGATCCGCCAGCGTCCGCCGAATGTCGCCGGACGCGGGGAACATGCCGATACGCTCCACCAGCAGAATGCTCCCCAGCCAGGACTCGTTGGCGCTGGGCAACGGCTGATGGCGTGACAGCCAGTTCACCACCCCGAGGTTGCCCACCTCCCGCTCAATGTCCGCTGAATGTTGTGCCATGTTCATGCTGGTCTCCTGAAAGAGAAGTGGGCGGGGAACCGTCTCAGCGGCCCTTGAGGTACACGTTGTCGTAGCAGAAATTGGTCGCCTGCAAGTAACCCTCGGCGTCGCCGCAGTCGAAGCGCAGGCCCTTGAACTTGTAGGCCAGCACGCAACCGTTTTGCGCCTGTTTCATCAGTGCGTCGGTGATCTGGATCTCCCCACCCTTGCCAGGTTCAGTGTCGGCGATCAGGTCGAAGATGTCCGGGGTCAGGATGTAGCGCCCGATGATTGCCAGGTTCGATGGGGCGTCTTGCGGCGCCGGTTTTTCCACCATGTGGTTGACCCGGTAGATGCCGTCGGAAATCAGCTCGCCGGCGATGACTCCGTACTTGTGGGTCTGGTCGGCCGGGACTTCCTGGATGGCGACGATCGAGCAGCGGAATTTCTTGTACAGCTGGATCATCTGCGTGAGCACGCCGTCACCTTCCAGGTTCAGGCACAGGTCATCGGCCAGCACCACGGCGAAGGGTTCGTCGCCGATCAGCGGACGGCCGCTGAGAATCGCGTGGCCCAGCCCCTTCATTTCCACCTGACGGGTGTAGGAGAAGGTGCAGGTGTCGATCAGCTCGCGGGTGCCGGCGAGAAATTTCTCTTTCTCGGTACCACGGATCTGGTGTTCGAGTTCGTAGCTGATGTCGAAGTGGTCTTCCAGCGCACGCTTGCCCCGACCGGTGACGATGGCCATGTGTTGCAGGCCGGCGTCCCGTGCTTCTTCGACGGCGTATTCGATCAACGGCTTGTTGACGATCGGCAGCATTTCTTTGGGCATGGCTTTGGTGGCCGGCAAGAAACGCGTGCCGTAACCGGCGGCGGGGAACAAACATTTACGAATCATAAAAGTATCCTGAACAGTCATGGAGCACAGCCAACGGGTGCGCGCACTAACGAAGGTGTGCAAGTTTCAATGAATATTGAAAGACTGCTTTAATACCTGAATCGGGTAGTTAATGGCAATTAGCAGGCGCGGTAAAACATGACAATGTTATGAGATGTCGGTGATAGTCTTGTTAGTTATTTTTAGTCGGTATCTGTTGATAGTGACGAGTGTACTTGGGGTGCTAATAAGTACCGGGCAATACAGTTTGACCTGCAAAAATATTTATTGCCAGTGGTTGAACTGATTTTGTTTGAGGTTGTTGTCGTCCCTGATTGTGCGGTGCGCCACAGAATCAATAAAAGGGACTTGACACGCTACTTGTCACTTATCCAATGACGGACCGCGCTATGAAGATTCTGGTAACGGGTGGTGCCGGCTATATCGGCTCGCACACCACACTTGCGCTGCTTGAAGCAGGTTATGAAGTTGTTGTACTGGATAATCTTTGCAACAGCAGCGATGCGGCACTGCACGCGGTGGAAGGTATTTGCGGCAAAAGTGCGTTGATGATTCGTGGCGATGTCTGCGACCGGGCGTTGCTGGACCGGATTTTTCGCGAACACCCCATCGACGCCGTCCTGCATTTCGCCGGGCTCAAGGCCGTCGGCGAGAGCGTGCGCAAGCCGCTGGAGTACTACGAGAACAACGTCGGTGGCAGCGTTACGCTGTGCCAGGCGATGGCCGCGGCAGGGGTGTTCCGCCTGGTGTTCAGCTCGTCGGCCACGGTGTATGGCGAGCCCGAGCAGATGCCGATCCGCGAGGATTTCCCCACCGGCACCCCAACCAACCCTTACGGCCAATCCAAGCTGATCGTCGAGAACGTGCTGCGCGACCTGAGTCAGGCCGAGCCGCGCTGGAGTATCGCCTTGCTGCGCTACTTCAACCCGATCGGCGCCCACCACAGCGGGCACATGGGCGAAGACCCCAGCGGCATTCCCAACAACCTGCTGCCTTATATCAGCCAGGTGGCGGTCGGCAGCCTGCAGGAGTTGTCGATCTTCGGCGACGATTACCCGACGATCGACGGCACCGGCGTGCGCGATTACATCCATGTCGTCGACCTCGCCGACGGCCACCTGAAGGCGTTGCAGTCGATTGCCGGACGCCCGGGCATTCACACCTGGAACCTCGGGACCGGCGACGGTTACAGCGTGATGCAAGTGCTGCATGCCTTCGAACAGGCCAGCGGGAGACCGGTGCCATACCGGGTCATGCCGCGTCGCAGCGGGGATATTGCCGAGAGCTGGGCCGACGCCTCGAAAGCGGCCAAAGAGCTCGGCTGGAAAGCCACGCGCAATTTGCAGGACATGGTCACCGATACCTGGCGCTGGCAATCGAACCATCCGCGCGGTTATCTCGAATGATGTCGTTCTAATACTGAACGTTAGTTTCGGTCAGCTGTTAGATATCGTCGGGAAAATACGCTGGAAATGCCTTTTGCAAGTCCGTAGATATAAACCTGCCGTTCGACTTTTATCAGTTGCGTAAGACTGTGAAAGAACGACGGATCTTGTTCGCGCTTTTCGCGGACTTGAACGCTACCACCTCTAACACAGGCCGGTTTTTAACAGGCCGACTGTTAGAAAGGAGTTGATATGAAAAAAGTGATGGCGATTGCCCTGTTGACGATGTTGACCAACTGGGCGTCCGCCGCTGAAGCGCCGCTTACTGCGGTAACCAATGTATCTGGCAGTGTCGCGGCTTCTACAGCGCCTGCTGCCAGTACGGCAATGGTTGCCAGTGCAGTCGCAGCGTCCAACAGCGGCGGAAGTGCCAACGGCGGTACCACTGGCACCACCGGTACTACCGGCACCACCGGCACGCACAACTAACAGGAACATTTGTTAGTGCAGTACAGGGTCGCCCGACGCCAGTCGGGTGACTTTATTTTTAGATTTGCCTTGAATAGCGTAGTGCCATTATGACTCGTAGTTTTTCTCTCTTGATGTTGGCAAGTTTCGCTTTGCAAGGTTGCATGTTTTCCCCCGGTCAGTACCTGAGCACCAGTGACATCACGCGCCAGGGCGCCAGCGAAAGCAGTCGGGTCGAGCTGATCCCGATCACGCCCAAGCTGATCTCGATGACGCGCGCCACGCAAAAGCGTGAGTCGGTGCCGGCGGAACTGCTGGCAACGCCTGCCGAATACCACATCGGCAGCAACGACGTGCTGTACATCACGGTGTGGGATCACCCGGAGCTGACCGCGCCATCGGGGGCACAACAGCAGATCGACGCCAATGGTCGTCTGGTGCGCTCCGATGGAACGCTGTACTACCCGTTCATCAAGGAAGTGCAGGCGGCCGGCAAAACCATCCAGCAACTGCGCGCGGACATCGAAACACGACTGTCGGCGTTCATCGCCGAGCCGCAAGTGGATGTTGCGGTGCTGCGTTTCGCCAGTCAGAAAGTGGTGGTCTCGGGCGCTGTGGCCAAGGCCGGTCCGCAGCCGATTTCGACCAACCCGTTGAGCGTGGTCGAGGCCCTCGGCTCTGCCGGCATCGACACCAACAATGCCGATTTGTCCGGCCTGCTGCTGACCCGCAATGGTCGGGTGTATCCGCTCAATCTCGACGCGCTCAATCAGCATGATTCCGAGTTGCAGAACGTCTACCTCAAGGGCGGTGATCAGTTGTATCTGCCGTACAACGACAACAAACGCATTTACGTCATGGGCGAAGTCAATCAGCCCCGTGCGCTGAGCTTCAAGACTGCGACGATGAACCTGTCCGATGTACTCGGTTCGGTCGGCGGCCTGAGTCAGACCACCTCCAACGGCAATGCGGTGTACGTCATTCGCGGGGTGGAAAACCTCGATGTCGAGCCGGCGAAGATCTATCAGCTGGAAGCCGAATCGCCAACGGCCATGGCGCTCGCTTCGCACTTCCAGGTACGTCCCCAGGACGTGGTGTATGTCGGGCCTGCCAACGTGACACGCTGGAACCGCCTGATCAGCCAGTTGGTGCCATCGGCATCGATTGTCGGCACCGGCGCTTCCGCTGCGAAGAACTGGAGCGAATTCAGCAACAACAACGCCAAATAAGGCCTGACTGTGAAAACCTTGAAAGTTGGCGTCTGCCTGACGGCGGTCTTGTTGCTGTGTGGCTGTAACCCGTTGATGACCGCTTCGGTGCGCAACCTCAAGTCAGCGTTGCTCGGCCCGGATGATCTGGACGTGACCGCGGCCCAGGTGGCCGAGGTCAAGTACCCGCAAATCAAACTGACCACGCCCTCCGGCTCCGGGGTGCTGGCGCTGGTGCGCGAGCGTGAAGACCTGCAGTTCTGGGTCGCCTCCGGCAAGCAGGTGTTGTTGCTGCGTGACGGCCTCGCCGTGCGCACCATCGGCCTGGGTGTGGAGGGCGATCTGGACGGTACGCGGCTGGCCGACGACGCACCATTCAAGCAAGGCCTGCACCGCGTCGCCGATGGCTTCACCAGCCGGCGCTGGATCGACCTCTACAAGGGCCAGGAAGTGGGCTTGATCGTCAACAGCCGCTTCGTGCGCCGGTCCACGCAAACCCTGGACATTCTCGACAAGGAATACACCGTGCTGCGTGTCGATGAGCAGATCGACGTCCCGGCCATCGGCCTGCGGGCGACCAACCATTATTGGGTCGATCCGGTGGACGGTTTCATTGTGCAGAGCGAGCAACAACTGACCTCGCAACTGCGCGTGCGCATCGTGCAGCTGACCCCTGATCGCAGGCATCTGCCGTGAAGCGCTGGCGGATGTTATCGGCGTGCCTGCTGTTGACCAGCGGCGTCAGTCAGGCAGCGGTCACTGTCAGCGGCGATGTCACGAATCCGGGGCCGGTCGAGTTGCCGCCGGGCGGGCGCTTGCTCGACGTGATCAGCGTGGCGCAACCGAATGCCGAAGGTTACTGGCTGGCGGGGGCGTTGCTGCGCCAGTCGTTGCTGGAAGAACAAGCCCGGCTCAAGGCCGGAGTGCTGTTTGATCTGGATGTGCTGCAGCGCATGGCCTCGCTGTTCGATCGACCGAGCCGCGCAGCGCTGGCGTTGCGTCTGGCCGAGCAGGTGCAACAGATGCCGGTCACCGGACGCCAGGTCGCGGATCTCGACCCGGTCGCCGTGGAAGTCGGTTTTGCACGCAACATTCGTCTCGACGATGGCGATCGCCTGATCTACCCGAAACGCGTCGACGAAGTGCAAGTGCTGGGCGCGGTCGCCGACACCTGTCACGTGCCTTATCAGCCGCTGCTGGAAGCGCGCGAGTACCTGGAAAGCTGCACACCGCTGGGCGATGCCGAGGCCGATTATCTGTGGCTGATCCAGCCCAATGGTGCGGTGCGGCGTGTGGGCATTGCGCACTGGAATCGCGAGAGCGGGCACTTCCCCGTAGCCGGCAGCAAGATTCTGGTGCCGGTGAAAAATGATGATCTTGATCCGCCTGTTCCTGAACTGAATCAGCAGTTGGCCGAATTGATTGCCACGCAGCTGGCTGAGGTGGTTCGTTGAAGTTACGTGTTGCAGCTGTGTTGTTATTGCCGTGCGGCCTGGTGCATGCCGAGCCGCGCATTACTCAAAATGATTTCGGTGGCACGGGTCTGTTGCAGACGCCGACCGCGCGCATGGCCCCGGCCGGTGAACTGAGCGTCAATGCCAACCGCACCGAGCCTTACAGCCGCTACAGCGTGTCGCTACAGCCGCTGGACTGGCTCGAAGGTTCGTTCCGCTACACCGCCATCACTAACCGCCCGTACGGGCCGGAGTCGATGAGCGGTAGCCAGAGCTATAAGGACAAGGCGGTCGACGCCAAAGTCCGGCTCTGGCAGGAAACCCACTGGGCGCCCGATGTCGCTTTGGGCTTCCGGGACATCGGCGGTACCGGCTTGTTCGCCAGCGAATATTTCGTCGCCAACAAGCGCTTTGATAATTTCGATTTCAGCGCCGGCATTGCCTGGGGTTATCTCGGTAATCGCGGTGACATCGACAACCCGCTGGGCTACCTCGATGATCGCTTCAAGACCCGACCGGCGATGGAAGGCACCGGTGATGTCAATGCCGGTTCGTACTTTCGCGGCAAGCCTTCGTTCTTCGGGGGCGTGAGCTATCAGACGCCGTGGGATCGGCTCAGCCTGAAACTCGAATACGAAGGCAACGACTACAAGCACGAACCGAAGGACAACGTGATCGTGCAGGACTCGCCGATCAACCTCGGCGCAGTGTTCAAAGTCACTGATTCGGTCGACGTCAGCGCGGCGTGGGAGCGGGGCAACACGGCGATGTTCGGCGTGACTTTTCACACCAATTTCGTTAGCCGCAAGGCCCCGGCCAAGACTTACGACCCAACGCCCGAACCGTTGCCGGCGAAGGCGCCGACCACGCCGCTCGATCAGGTCAACTGGGCCGATGTGTCGCAACGCCTGCAGCAAAATGCCGGGTACAAGGTCGAGCGCATCAGCCAGCGCGATTCCGAATTGATCGTGTACGGCGAGCAGCAGCGCTACTTCCATTCGTCCAAGGCGGTTGGCCGTGCGAGCCGGATTCTCGACAACAGTGTGAACGACGACATCAACTGGTTCACCGTGGTCAACAAGCGCTACGACCTGCCGCTGGAGGAGACCAGCGTGCCACGCCAAACCTTCCGCGAAGTGATCAACAACGAGGAACCGCTGGAGTCGTTGCACCGCACCACCGAGATCAATCCGGCGATGCCGCACAACGAGCAAACTCTCTACACCGAAGCGCCGCAGCATTTCAGTTATGGCGTCGGCCTGGGCTTCAAGCAAAACGTTGGCGGCCCTGATGGCTTGCTCTATCAGTTGAGTGCCGACGCGGACGCCGAGTACCGCTTCAACCGCAACACCTGGTGGAGCGGGCTGCTCAGTGCCAACCTGGCGAACAACTTCGACAAGTTCACCTACGATGCGCCAAGCGGCCTGCCGCGGGTGCGCACCGATTTGCGTCAGTACCTGACCACCTCGGAAGTGACCATGCCGTTGTTCCAGGTCAGCCATGCCGAGCAGTTGGACAAGGACCTGTATGGCATGGTCTACGGCGGGTATCTGGAATCGATGTTTGCCGGTGTCGGCGGCGAGGTGCTGTTCCGTCCGACCGGTGAGCGCTGGTCGGTGGGGGCGGACCTGAACTATGTGCGCCAGCGCGAATTCGACCAGGGTTTCGGCCTGCGCGACTACTCGGTCTGGACCGGCCACATCACCGGTTACACCGACCTGCCGTACGACACGTTGGCCGCGGTCAGCGTCGGGCGATATCTGGCAGGCGACTGGGGCGGCACGCTCGACATCTCTCGCGAGTTTTTCAACGGCGTACGCTTCGGCGCCTGGGCCACGATCACCACCGCCGGCAGTGCGGAGTACGGGGAGGGTAGTTTCGACAAGGGTATCTACCTGTCGATCCCGTTCGACGAAATGATGAGCATGTCGACCATGCGCCGCGCCAACCTCGTCTGGGCCCCACTGACCCGTGACGGCGGCGCAAGGCTCAATCGCAGCTTCCAGCTGCACTCGATGACTGATAGCCGCGAGGGCGACATGTTCTACCGCAACTTCTCGAAGATTACCGAGTAAACCCTCGGGGCCTGCAGGCTCGCTCCCACACAGGGGCCTGCGGCAAACCACCCATGCCGATCCAAACTCCAATCCCCTGTGG
This sequence comes from Pseudomonas sp. AD21, assembly GCF_002878485.1. Classification (NCBI taxonomy): domain Bacteria; kingdom Pseudomonadati; phylum Pseudomonadota; class Gammaproteobacteria; order Pseudomonadales; family Pseudomonadaceae; genus Pseudomonas; species Pseudomonas sp. AD21. The sequence goes on along the minus strand of NZ_NQYG01000021.1, from coordinate 23 downwards.
GAGCGGGCTTGCTCGCGAAGGCG